>CAZLJB010000373.1:0-4189 GCA_964559195.1 uncultured Anaerolinea sp.
CCGCGCGCTGCAGGGCAATGGAAAAAGCTTGCGGCATGGGCTTGCAGTATGGGGTAAGCATCGTGATATCAATGATATCTTCGAAAAACGACTCGACCTGTAAGGCGCGCAGAACCCGCCGGGCGTGCAGAACGTCCGCATTGGTGAAGATAAACTTCCGGGCCGGCAGGGATTGCAAAACTGCCTGCAATATTGGATCCGGCTGGAGATAGTCGCTGAGCGGCACATCATGCACAAACGCCAAAAAATCAGCCACATCAATATCAAAATTAGCCTGCAACCCGCGCAAAGTGGTGCCGTACTCTTCAAAAAGTCTTCTGCGCATTGACTGTATTTCATTGGCTGGGATATGCAGACGCTCCAGCATGAAAATACCAATCCGATCTTTGATTACATCCCAAAGGCCGCTGGAGGCCGGGTAGAGCGTATCATCGAGGTCGAAGAAAATGGTGGTGATGTTCACGGAGCGATTATAACCGTTCCGAGTGGTCATTTAATTTTTCCTTTTCAAAAGGAGAGGCCAGTGCGAAGAGGTGTTACCGCGGGGATCGCGGGGTTCGCGGGGCTTTATTTTTTGCTAAACCGCAAATAATCTGCGTTTTTGCCATTCTGCAGTAATAGAAATTTGGACAGGTGCAGTCATTTTTAGTATATGGTATTTTCACCGGGTTAGGTGTCGTCATATTAAATGACACCAACTGTGGAGTGTGGCGACGGATGCCATCCGCCCGTACGATTGGATAAACCAGGTTCAACGTCCCGCAGGAAGTTGCCCGGCGGGGTGGCTGCAAGTACCAACCTGCGGGACGAATGGAATGGCAAATGTAGAAGGTGGGTCTTGCGGAATGGCAAGGAGGGTTTGGCGTGCGGGCCAAGAGCGAGCCTATGGGATAAATCCCCGGCTCAGTGCTAAAGAAAGTCCTTCGGACTCTGCTTTGGCGCAAAAATGGGTCGGAAGGATTTTTTCTTTTGATGATGCTGTCCCAGGTCTTTGACGGAGAAGGATTCTTCGATGAAACTGCGGTCTATGATGCTCATGCAATCTCCATCAGGATTTATCCATTGATCTGGTGGGCAAATAATCCCCAATCCACTTCACCCACCCGAGCATCGGGTGAACAGCGTTATACATGCGTAAATCACCTGTGATAAGTTGTTCCCCCAGCCGCTCTGCCAGGCGCAGGTAGGCGGCATCATACGCACTGCGCCCAAACTGGCGTGCCAGGGGCAGGGATTCACCCCAATCAAGTGGCATCAATTCAATACCCAGCCCTGCGGCGGCATTTAGAATCTCATTAACTTGCTGGCTAGAGATACGACCCCGCCGCTCGGCCTGCCAAAGGGCATTGGTCATCTCGTAAGTCAGCAGCACAGGGGCTTTCAGACTTTCCCGCCCAGCTTCATGCTCGCGCAAAACAGACTGGGCCTGGGCCTGGACTTCGTCCGGGAAAAATGCGCTCAGCAAAACGCTGGCATCCAGAATCATTCATCACGATCCAGTTCGCGGCGCGAAGCCTGGTAGAGTTCCGCAGCGGTTACCCCGCTTTCACGCAGGCTGCTAGAAAGTTCAATCACCTGGCTAAATGCCTCCGCCCGGCGCAAATGCTCATAATCTTCGAACGAAAGTAAGACGCCCACGGGCTTGCCCCGGCTGGTCAGCCGGATTGGGGTCTTTTGGACTTTCTTGAGCAGGGCGGAAAGCTGGTTGTGGGCATCTGCAATTGAAACATCCAACATAGTTATCTCCATTTGTCTATTTGATATAGACATTATACCTGACCTGTCTGATGAAATACGTTTGAGGGGCGGATGCTTTGGGGGGGGCGGAGGCCACCCGCCAGGACAGGCCAAATATTTCATTACGCTGATTTGGGCCGGGGTATTGGATGCGGAGCGGGTTATAATCCAGGCATGCCCATCAGACTACTCTCGCCAGAAGTTGCATCCCAGATTGCCGCGGGGGAAGTGGTCGAACGACCAGCTTCTGTCGTGAAGGAGCTGACTGAAAACTCACTGGATTCAGGTGCAAAATCTGTCAGCATCAGCATCCAGGAGGCCGGCCGGCGCTTGATCGAGATCGCGGATGACGGCAGCGGTATCCCGGCCAATGAATTGCTGTTGGCCGTGGAGCGGCATGCCACCAGTAAACTGCAGAATGCCAGCGATTTATTCCACATCCATACGCTCGGTTTCAGAGGCGAGGCCCTGGCCGCGATTGGTTCGGTTTCCCGCATGTCGATCACCAGCCGGGTCAACAGTGTCCCGGCGGGTGCCAGGATCAGGGTGGAAGGCGGGCTGCCTGGCAGCCTGGAGCCGATCGGCGCCCCGGTAGGCACGACGGTGCGGGTGGAAGATTTGTTCTTCAACGTGCCAGCCCGTTTAAAATTTCTGAAGCAGGATCTAACTGAAAGGCGCGCCATCGACGGGCTGCTGGCGCGCTACGCCCTGGCCTACCCGCAAGTGCGCTTCAGGCTGACAGATGGAACGAACGTGAGCCTGCAAACCCCGGGCGATGGCGACCGGCGCACCATTCTGGCCACACTGTACGGCGTGGAAGTGGCCCGCCAGATGTTAGAAGTTCTGGCAGAGGATGAAGGTCTCAAGCTGAGCGGGTTTATCAGCCCGGCCGCACTGACACGCTCAAACCGCAAGGAAATCACTTTTTTCATCAATGGGCGCTGGGTTTCAGATACGCCCCTGACGCAAGCCCTGCTGCAGGCTTACCACACGCTCTTGATGGTGGGACGCTACCCAATGGCAGCCGTGTTCCTGGAAATCGACGCGGAAGAAGTGGATGTCAACGTGCATCCGGCCAAAGCCGATGTGCGCTTTAAAAACCAGGATCGCATCTTCAGCTTTGTGCAGCGCAGCGCCAGGCGCGCGCTGCTGGCTTATTCCCCCATACCGGCCCTTCCATTCACCCAGAATCTGTGGAATCGAAACCAGGCAGGTTATCCCAACAACCTGCCCAGCAGTGATTTCGTGGGGAATAGCCCCGGGCTGGAGTGGACTGTAGGGCATGCCGATTTTGATGAGAACCCCGGCAGCAGCAGCGGAACGGAAAGCACTCCCGGCGTCCAACAAAGTTCCAATTACAACCTGCCAATCATGCGGCTGGTCGGGCAAATTGGGGCAACCTATTTGATTGCCGAAGGGCCGGATGGGTTGTATCTGATCGACCAGCATGCCGCCCACGAACGGGTATTGTTCGAAAAACTGATGGCGCAACATGATCAGAAGAACATCCCTTCCCAAATTCTGCTCAGCCCGCAGATCGTTCAAATGGCTCCTGCTGCCGGGAAAATCCTGGAAGAACAACTGCCGATCCTGGGTCAGTTTGGCTTTGCCGTTGAGCCTTTTGGGCCGAACACCTATCAGGTGCGGGCCATTCCGGCCCTTTTCGCAGAGACCGAGCCAGGTACTGCACTGCGGGCCCTGGTGGAAGACTTTGAAGAAGATGAAACTCCGCTCCAAAATGAAGTTGAAGCCAGAATCGTGGCGCGGGTTTGCAAACGCATGGCCGTCAAGGCTGGCAAAACGCTCTCCCTGGAAGAACAACGCGCCTTGTTGAGCGATCTGGAAAACTGCGCTTCGCCGCGTACCTGTCCGCACGGCAGGCCAACCATGATCCACCTTTCTGTAGAGTTGCTGGAACGTCAATTTGGTCGCAAGGGGGCAAGATAGATGCAAGCAAGCCTGTTAAAACTGGAATCACTTTTTGCGGAATACAATCTGCACTCATACCTGGGTTTTACACAAAACTTTCTGATCCTGATTGATGGCGGTGGAAATTTACTGGAATGGAACCCGGCCTTTGAAAGATACAAAACCGCCCAAGCCCTGGCTGGTCAGCTGCAAGACTTTCTGGATGGCCCAAGCCAGGGCCTTCTATCCGCTTTTCTGGCCAGTTCAGAGCCCCATCAGACCGAAGTGCAGCTGCGTGCAGAAGCCGGTGGATGGGATTTCAACTGCCTGCTGACGCCTGTAAGGGATGGTAATTCCCTGGTTTTTGGCGAGCCTCGCATCTTATCTGGTGAGGAAGAAATAACCCGGCTGAATGAGGAACTGGTCAAAGCCCGCCGCCTGATCAATATTAAAAAAGTGGAACTCGAATCGGTATTGGCTCAAGCGGATGAAATATCCCATACTGACTCACTGACGTTCTTAGCAAACCGAAAACGCATCGTTG
>CAZLJB010000374.1:0-4186 GCA_964559195.1 uncultured Anaerolinea sp.
AGATAGCTTCAGGTGACTGGAGTTCAGACGTGTGCTCTTCCGATCTATTCAGCCTTGGTGTAGTCACCTTTCAAAACTGCGATTTCAGCATCCTGTTTCGCCTGCTGGATCTGGAGTAAACGCGACCGCAAAACTTGCATTGCCACTTCTTTATTCTGCATTTGAGATCGCTCGTTTTGACAGGTTACCACGATACCAGTTGGAATATGGGTTAAGCGAATTGCAGTGGAATTCTTTTGCACATTTTGGCCACCGGCTCCGGATGAACGGAAAACATCGATTCTCACATCGTTCGGATCGACAGGCACCTCTGGGCTATCCATGGCGACTTGTGGAAGGACTTCCACCAATGCAAAAGATGTATGCCGGCGATGGGCCGCGTCAAAAGGTGACAACCGCACCAATCGGTGCACGCCCTTTTCCGAACGCAGGTAACCAAAAGCATAACGACCACTGATCGCAATGGTCACTGATTTGATCCCGGCTTCTTCCCCTTCAGTCATATCGATGATCTCAGCCGAAAAACCCTGGGATTCGGCCCAACGCAGGTACATTCTTTCGATCATTTCAGCCCAATCCTGACTGTCCGTTCCACCTGCGCCTGCATGGATGGCCAGAATTGCGTCACCATTATCATACATACCAGAAAGCATGGCCGTGAAAGAACGTTTCTCAAGCTCAGACTCGATAGCTTTAAGTTCGCCATCAAGTTCGGCTTCCAAACTTTCATCACCCATTTCAGCTAATTCACGAACATCACGGATTCGCCGCTCAAATCCCCGCCAGTCTTCCAACTCATCCCGAAATGATGCTGCTGTTTTACTTATTTTCTGAGCTCGCTGAGGGTCATCCCAAAAATCGACCTCAGCAATTTGTTTGTCCAGCTCAATTAACTGCTCTTCCTTTGAAAGTAAGTCAAAGACGCACCATTAATTGCGATGTCAGCTCTGCTGCATGCTGCAAACGATCGATCAAATCTTGCATATTACCTCCAAAAATGATTAACCTAAAATACCATCCACAAATGCATCCGGATCAAAAGGCGTAAGATCTTCCGGTTTTTCTCCGAGACCCGCAAACAAAATGGGCAATCCCAGCTCGCGTTGAATCGCAAAAGCCATTCCACCTCGCGCAGAAGAATCCAGCTTAGAAAGGATCACACCATTTACCTTAACTGCTGATTTAAAAGCCTTGGCCTGCTGCAGCGCATTCTGACCTGTGGTAGCATCCAAAACCAGCCAGACCGCATGCGGCGCACCATCCATAGCCTTACCTACCACCCGATAAACTTTTTTTAATTCTTCCATTAAATTAAATCGGGTGTGCAGGCGGCCGGCTGTATCAATCATTACCAGATCCACATTTCGGGCAATTCCTGCTTGCACCGCGGTAAAAGCAACCGCACCAGGATCAGATTCGGGCGCACCAGATACAACTTCTACCTTTAAGCGATCGCCCCAAACCTGTAGTTGGTCCACGGCTGCTGCCCGAAAAGTATCTGCGGCGCCAAACAGAACAGACTTACCTTCCTGCTTGAAACGCAACCCAAGTTTGGCAGCCGTGGTGGTCTTTCCGGAACCATTGACCCCAACCAGCAAAATAACAGCCGGCTTTGCTTCAAAATGGATCGCCGGAGCGGCAACCGAAAGCCTGGATCTGAGTTCAGCTTTTAAGACTAACTGCAGATCTCCTGAACGAATTAAACCCTCGCGCTTAACATGCTCTTTTAATGCGCTGATTACAGATTGGGTAGTTTCCAGACCAAGATCAGCCTGAATCAAAAGCTCTTCCAAATCATCCCAGGTATTAGAGGTGATTTCAGTTGCACCTAGTAAACCCGCCAATCGCCCAAAGGCAGCCTTTGATGTTCGGGCAAGTCCTGTCTTCCAACGTGAGAAAAATTCTGTCATAGCGGCGCAGATTATAACACGCCGTGTGTGATATACTCGCCGGGTTGTAAATATTACATAAAACCAATCAAGATAAATCGCAACTTTTTCAATCTCAGTGCATCAAACCAACATACTCCAGTTCAGATTTACAAAGCTGAACGCGTACCCATCTCACAAATCTATTAATCAATGGAAGGAAAAAACCATGCTTGATACCCCCCTGCACGTCACAGACGGCGCGTTTGAAAAAACCATTCTGAAATCATCCACACCCGTAATTGTAGATTTCTGGGCCCCCTGGTGCGGACCCTGCAAAACCATCGCCCCAATTCTCGATAAATTGGCCCGCGAATATGCCGGCAAGGTCATCGTTGCCAAAGTAAACACGGATGAGAACCCGGAGTGGGCCCAAAAATACGGGATCCAGTCAATTCCTACCATGCTTTTTGTCGCTGATGGTAAAATATTATTTCGTCAGGTTGGCGGACTGCCCGAAAAGATTTTGAAAGAAACGATCACCCAGTTTCTAGAAGTCGCCGGGAAAAATTAACAATTCATGTCCCGCTAAACTTTGCGGGACTTTTTATGCAAAGGGCTTTTAGGTTTATGAAAAATCTCTGCTTGTTTTTTGCCGCAATAATAATTCTTAGCGCTTGCGGACCTGCGCCGACCTCACCCGCGCCAACACCTGACGTCCATGCCACCACGGCTGCCATTGCAGATCATATTACAAAAAGCACATTGGAAGCACAATTAAGTGCCACTTTGCCTCCAACCAAACCCCCTTTGCCAAGTGCAACTCCGACAGAATTGCCTGCATCAACCAGCACGCCCGAAATCATCATCCCAATATCCAGCCCAACCATCGACCCACTTATGGCAATGGTAACGCCTACACCCTGGATGGGGACATTATCTCCACTTAACTCAGATGACATACCAACCGGGTTACTTCGAATAGAAAATCACACTGGCGTCAAGGAAATCGTAATCACGCTTTCCGGCGTCACGTTAAAACGCTCGCAACCCATCTACTATGCGTACAAAGTAACCGGTGCGCTTGTAATCACAATCCTTCATGCGAGTTACACCTACACAATTCAGGTGCCCGGCAAAAGAATCTTTACAGGCACATTTACCCAGGCCAGTAAAGACAAAACCACAATCAAAGTATATCCTGCGAATGTGGCCGTGATCGGGCCCTAGCGATAAAGCAGAAAGGGAGCGCCGGTCAAACCCGCAGCGCTCCCTTTTTTTTATGACTTGATTATTTTTCAGTCTCGCGCCTGATTTGCGCCCCCAGAGACCGAAGTTTTCCATCCACATTCTCGTAGCCGCGGTCAATTTGGCCAATATTTCTAATCGTGGATGTTCCATTTGCAGCCAGGGCTGCCAAAACCAGGGTCATCCCGGCTCGGATATCCGGGCTTTCCACTTTTTCGCCAGAAAGTTTGGTCGGACCTGTCACAATGCAGCGATGGGGGTCACACAGAACGATTTGAGCTCCCATGCTGACCAGTTTATCAATAAAAAACATCCGGCTTGGATACATCCAATCGTGAAACAAGACGCTGCCCTTGGCCTGTGTGGCAATTGCAATCGCGATACTCATTAAGTCGGTTGGAAATGCCGGCCAAATGTTGGTCTTTATTTCAGGAATTGCATTCCCCAGGTCCGGTTCGATTTCAAGATTTTGGCCTGACGAGACAATGATATCCGCACCATCCACCTTCCAATCCACACCCAGTCGATTTAGAACAATCAGAATCATGCCGAGGTGTTCCACGCCAGCATTTCGAATTCGAACATCACCACGTGTTACAACGGCTGCGCCAACGAAACTCACCACTTCCAGATAATCTGGACCGATCGTGAATTCGCCACCATGCAACCGGTCAACCCCCTGGATATGAAGGGTATTCGAGCCAATCCCCTCAATTTTTGCCCCTAAAACATTCAACATAGCGCATAAATCCTGAACATGTGGCTCAGAGGCTGCGTTGTGCAGCGTGGTTGTTCCTTTTGCAAGCACAGCTGCCATGATCGCATTTTCAGTCCCCGTCACGCTGGCTTCATCCAATAGGATGTCAGCACCGTGCAAACCCGCGGATGCCTTAAACTCAAAAGCCCGTTCATAGCTCACCACTGCACCCAACTGGCGTAAAGCCCATATATGAGTATCCACCCGCCTGCGGCCGATCACGTCTCCACCAGGAGGCGGTAGTTTTATCTCACCTGCTCTGGCGGTCATGGGGCCAGCCACGCTCTCTTCAGGGATGTTGCAGATCAATGTG
>CAZLJB010000375.1:0-4181 GCA_964559195.1 uncultured Anaerolinea sp.
GGGTTCCAAACTGTTCAACGCAGGATCGCGTTATCGCGATACCAAGCGCCTTGCTGTCGAGCTCCCTCGAAAGCAGATGAGCACTTTCTTGTAGGATATCCATTAACTCCCGGTGCCTTCGTACCGATTCTGCATTTCGTTTTTGGTCAGTTACGTCCCGAATGACAATAACGAGATTCTTGTCCTTGATTTGAATACATTTAGCCGAGTAGGAGTAAGTCTGGCTTTCGTTGTAAAGATCATATTCCATGCTCGAAATTTGACCTGATTTCATGGTGCTATCGATGGCAATCAGGAATTGATTGGCAGCATTGGGGGGTAAAACATCCATGATGTGCCTGCCAAGGCAATTGGCAGGAGAAGTATAGAAGGCTGCTGTCTCGCTTGCAAGATAATTTATGATTACACCATCTTCATCAAGGTAGAATAACAGATCTGGGAATATTTGGTAAATGGTCTTGAGTATGGAATCAGAATCACCGGATTGACAACCCGGAATACCTGTTTCCAGACTTGAAGGCAGCGATTTCATATCTTGCTTTACCCAATCGGTCGTCACGGAGAATTACCTGGTTTTGCCATTTCTCTACTACAATCGAAGCTGGTATGCTTCGGAGAGAGCAAAGCTGGTAGCTGGTTTTGAGGCAGGTAGATGTTCGCAAAGATGTTTTGCGAATTCCGGCAAGGTCGAACCATGCGCAAAAAGAACAAGCTCATACTCATCTTCTGTTAGTGAAAATTGTTCGCCTGCATATCCAGCGGCAATCGCCCGAACTGGATCGCTAAGTAACAGGCTGCAAAATTGACGACTTACGACAGCTGCTGCAAGCAGGCGGTTAATATTGCTTTGCTCCTTCTGCCCTTTCCGTACTGTTACGTGTTGTTCAAATAGTTGGTTGGTTAACATGGTTTTTTACCTTCTTTTGGTGGAATTTCGCAGGGTTTGCGGGAAAAGCAAGTAGCAAAAATGCTCCAACGTCGATCAAAATATCTCCTAGACTGAAAGCAAATCTATAAGGCAGCCATGTGGGAGATAAAAAACGATCGGATAACCAAGGGAAAATGATATCTCCGGGCAATAACAAAATATCTTTGCTGCCCAGGCTAAAGCGTTCGCCGATTTTTAAGTTTGAGAGTACTGGTTCCGGAATAAGGTGTGCGGCTGTATCCAAACCGAGTGGCATAAAGCCACCGTTTACACTGATCACCAAAAGGTTTAGTAAAAGTCCCACAGCCAGAACCGGCATACCTGGTAAATGCTTGTTGAGCAAACAGAACAGGATCAAACCAGTTTGCGAGAGTACCAGATAGGCTGCAGCCAGTGCGGTTGGCATTTGGCCGCGTGTTACTGGCAGATAAAATGCCAGCAATTGGGGTATAAAAAAGATAGCAACCAGCCATGGGTATTGAAATTCAGAAAACTGCCAGGGAGAGCGATCCATCCTGGATTTCAACCAACCTGCCAGCAACCCAAACAAAAGAGCAGGTACCAAGATCATTAATGCGCGATACCACCGCCATCAACTGGTGCACCAGCGCCAAGTACCAGCATCAGGATCGTCACCACCATTAAAAACAGTTGGATGTGTTGCTTCTGAATTTTGGAGAACAAGAATGCGAGGCGAAATGCTGTGTTTTTCATGAGTCACCTTTAAGATTAGTAGGATATAGTAGATAGAATACACTATGCCTGGATACAAAGGTGGCTACAAAAGCATTTCAAAATAAACTTCGGAAAAGTTTTTCGGTTTCCCTGGACGGATTTACCCCCAACTCAGTCAATAAAATATTTTTGCAGGTGTGATAAACGCGCGTCGCCTCGGTCGTGTTCCCAACCTGCGCGTGGGCACTCATGATAAGCCGGTAAGCTTCTTCAATCAAGTTATTGTTGGTCAAGGCAGCCTGGCAGATTTCGATTACTCTGGCCGTTTGTCCGGTTTCAAGGTACAACCTGGCCAGTCTAATCAGGTTGGCGTGATGTTGATTTTCGAATTGGCTGCGAATCAGATCCCCCCACTCTGAATCAATATCTACCAGGTAGGTTCCTGTCACAAGATCCGCAGCAGACTGCAGCAATTTGGCGCTTTCCATCGGGTTTTTTTCTTTCCGTGCTTTTTCCACCAATTCCTGGTAAATCTCCAGGTCATATTCGTAATCAATGGCTTTGTTAAATCCATAGCGCTCCCCTCCAAACAATATTGTGTTTTGACCCACAGCATGGCGAAGACGATAAAGATTAGTTTTAAAGCGCATTTTTAAGCGAGCAGGTGAGAGATCCGGCCAGAATATGGCACCGATTTCTTCTTTTGATTGGGGTTTTGAACCGAGAAAGAAGAAAAACAAATCCCTTGTTTCCCTGGTTTGCCAATCTGAGAGCGTAAGTGGTTTTCCATTGAGCAGTACATGGATTGGGCCAAATGTATGTATACTAATATGAGGAGGAGAAATAAAAGCAGATTTCGAGATCCGCCTTAAATTTTTCCTGATAGCCGGTACCTTAGTTATGAACTCTTCAGCCCGATTGAGCAAGGGCTGTAGACCAGAAAATAAGCTAATAGGTAGTTTTGATTTGTTAAGCCAATTTTGCACATCACTTGCAGCAACGTATAAAGGAGCCGGCTCCTGTAGGCCTTGGCAGGTTGCTAAAAATTCAACCAGTTGTTGTTCCCCCGCCTCTAATTCCCCAGAGGCGATCCTGGCCACTGTCAACCATAATCTGCAGATACAAACCTCCAGTATCTACTCACGGGGTAGATGGGAGTGGTAATGATGGTTTGCCAAGCAAGTGTTGAATTGCATCGAAGGCATTGGTACCCTTCAAAGCGGCAGTATCAATGACAGAAGCCAGTGCAGCATAAGCATCAGCGCCCCATTGCGAGCGGAAACCACCAGAAACTTTCCGATGAATAACCGATGGTCGGAGTCCCTGTTCACTGACATTGTTTGTTGGAGAAACATCATCACGGTAAAGGAATACAAAGAGATGGTCTCGATGTTTCAGATAGCGTCTTTGTAATCTACGTGCTTCGGGTTGAATGAGAGATCTGGCTAATAAACGATCACATAACCACTCAATCCGAAGAATCTCGGTTTGATATTGGTTCAGCGTCATTTTGTCACGTTGATTACCCAAGTGAGTGGCATATCGGAATAGGGCCCGCATTGCCCGAGCCCAAAAAGCACCGAAATATAATTCGACAACCGCTTGTAAGTTACGCACCTGGTGCGCCAAACAAATTTGAAAGAGCTTGGCTGGCGCTTTCAGTTGAGAAGGTAAACAATCACTTCCCCATACTTCTACTGTGTGCGTTCCCATCACTTCCTGGATTACATTCGTTCCGCGGCTTGGTCGGATGACATGTAAAACCGCTTCCGAAGTGCAAAATACCCACTCCCAGAACTTTTGCCCATCTACGCGGGACCCAGTCTCATCACTGTTGACCACTTTGCTTTGACGAATTGTATTCTTAATTGTTTCGGCTTCTTTCACTGCTTCCTTTCCGCTGCGTTTCATGATTTGATCAATTCCACCCTCGCTGATCTTTAGGCCATGCAAAGCCAGCATACTGGTTTTGGTACGCTCGTAGCTCATGTGTTGTTCTTGCCGATAGTATGTAACCGTTGCTTCCAGTCGTTCTCCGAATGTACGATCCATCTCCAGCCCTTCTGGAGCTGACATGATTTCTTCATGCCCGCATTGCTGGCAGTTGACTGCATATTGACGTACTTCAATAACTTCCGCTTTGGCTGGTGGTAATTCAGAAATTTGGTTCACATCCACCAACCTGGCTGTTTGCTCACTCAAATCCGCTTCGCATGCGCTACAGCATTTTGCTCGCAAATCAACCACATGATCTGGATTGGCTACAAACTCACGTTCGTGTTTTTCATGCCCTTCCGCAGGGCCATGCTTGCGTTTCGGACGATTGACCATCTTCCCAGATTTTTGATCACGAGATGGCGGTTGAGATGAATTCTGAGAATTTGTCGGTGGCTTTTGCAACTTGGCCAGTTTCATCTTCAATGCTTCCACCTCCTTCTGCAGAGACGCTATAAGCCCGGCTTGCGAAAGAAGCATGGAGATTAGTTCTTCTCGACACAGTTTCTGAATCTCTTGTTCGGTCATCGTGCTACAATCTTATCAAACTTATTCCATTTCGAGCAACCCTGTGAGTAGATAC
>CAZLJB010000376.1:0-4157 GCA_964559195.1 uncultured Anaerolinea sp.
GATAGCTTCAGGTGACTGGAGTTCAGACGTGTGCTCTTCCGATCTCCCGCGAACCGATCTCGGCCAGACTGATCGGCCGCGCAAACTGGAGCTGGATACGCAGCGGATGGGCATTAAACATAATGTGGCTCAGAAGTTGAAGCGCAGCACCCAGTCTTTCACGCTCATCACGGCTGGTCTTAATGCGTGTCAATGGGAATTTAACCGCCGTCTGCCACAGCACGCCACTCACTACAACCGGAACAATTTGGGTTTCAGGGACAAAACGAATAAAGGACCCAGCCGAATCGGTCCAATTCCGGAGCGACTCGAGCGCACCCGGGTAAACCAGCGGATCTGGCTCAATCTGCCCGGCTGGAAAAGTCAAAACCGATCCCCCCCCCCGCAAATGATTGGTGGCCTGCCTGACCGCCCGCAAGCGTTCCCCGGTGTCATCATTTATAAAAATAAGGTGGCTGGCAGTCTTAGGGAGTGAGAGTAAAAATGGCCGGTTCAGGGCGATGATCCGCAAATCCGGACGGTTGATCGCCGCAAAAAGGGCCAGCGTATCAACCATGCCAGGGTGATTGGAAAGAAACAAAACCGGGCCTTTGGCAGGAATATGCTCCTGTCCAAAAACCTCCAGACCATGGGCAAAGCCTGTTAGGGTCTCACGCGCACCATCCGGCAATGATTTCTCACCCACCAGCCTGTCAAACTTCAACATCTGGCGCGCAAATTTGGCTGCCGGAGCGCGAAAAATCCGCCGCAGTAGTGCGGCGGGTCGAGGCTGGTCCTGCCAACCAAATGATGAGACCAGATCATCCAGGTTGATTTCGGTCAGGGCATCAAGCAAGGACGAGTGGTTAAGACTGGTTCGAGTTTGCAAAGAATTATTCCGGTTCCATACTGAAATGCAAAGGATAGCCATCCAGGCCGGCGGCGAAATGGGCCCGGCCAATGCGGCTCTGGGCCTCGTTTTTGGGCAGGGATTGGACATAAGCCGCACCACTGTAATGAGCGTTATACATGATTTCAACCGCCGCCTGCCCACTCACGAAAAAGATGCGCTCCAGAATGGCAACCACAAAATCCATGGGAGTGACATCATCGTTATGGATGATGACCCGGTACATCGGCTCCAGCTCGGTTTCAGATACGTTGATCGGGATTATCTTGGGAACAACTTGCTCACGCTGGGTCATAAATGAGCCAGCATATCCATCTCTGACTCACTCAAGAGCATTTCGCCGGCCAGTAAGTTATCGGCCTGGTGCTGTGGGTTGAGAGACATCGGGATGGTAATGACTCGCGGCTGCTGTGCCAGCCATGCCAGCGCAATGACCTGGGAACTGGTAGCGCGCGAAAGGGCAACAGCCTGCAAAGTCTTATCGCTTTGGATGTTGCGATGCTTGACGGGTGAATAAGCGGTCAGGAGGATGTCATTCTTTTGACAATATTCCAGGACACCATTGCCTGCATAGGTGCGATCATGCAGGTTGTACGGAACCTGATCGGTTAATAGCGGGGTTTTGGAAAGCACATGGGCCTGCTTGAGCAGTGTCAAATTGAAATTACTGACCCCCAACTGCCTGACCCGCCCATCTGAAACCAGGCTGTTAAGTGCATGAAAAGTATCTTCCAGATGCATGCCCTTCATGGGCCAATGGATCAGGTACAGGTCGAGGTAATCCATATTCAGACGGCGCAGACTGTTCTCGCAACAGCGTAACACATCGGCAGGCTTTAGGTGCTCTGGTGAAACTTTGGTTGTGATAAACAACTTATCACGCGCCACAATCTGTTCGCGCACAACCTGACCCAGCAGCACTTCCGCATACCCACCTGCATAATACTCTGCAGTATCAAAATGGGTGTAGCCCAGTGACAGGGCCGAACGCAGTGCGTCTCTCGAGAGATTCTCGATGGCTGGATCTGCCGCTTCGAGTCCACCCAGTTTCCAGGATCCAAACCCGATTTTGGGAATTTGCAGATTGTGGATGGTTTCTGTTCTCATGGAGAGAATTATAGCATCAGGATAAGTCAGTTGAACATTTGAAAAGCTGATATTTTTACCAAAACAAATTCCCGGCGAACCCGTTACATAATTATTTTTTAATCTGGTGCCAGTGACAGGACCAGGGTATCATTTTCCAGTCACGCCGATTGACCAGACACCCGTAGCGGTAATTTGCAAAACCGTGACACCGGCGGCGGCTGTCAGGGTGCCAGTGTAAGGCGCAGTTTCCTTGGCAATCAAATCCCAAATTCCAGATCGATAACCATGCACAGTAAAAATACCAGTTGCCTGGCTTGCATCAAGGGTAAGTTGGTCGGGAACCAGGCCAGTCAGATACACCACATCGTCACCATTACCGGTAATGGTGGTGGGAACAATTTCTGTGCGCGCACCAGAAGGATGGATAATCTGTATTTTCCACTGGCCGATGGTCGTAACCCCGAATTGCGATGTGTATTCGCTGGTTAGAAAATCGATCGGAAGTGACCCGTTATATGAGCCGGTTTTATTGATAAACTGCTCATTGGGAGCAGCAGGAGATGAATTTTTGGTCACCACGAAAGTGCCCGTGCCATTGTAGATCACTTCCACAATCGCAGGGCCGTCCCACTTTTGAAAATCAATCACCTTGTTGCCTGTGCCAGTAAATGTCATCAAAATCGGGAAATCGGTGGGCGCTCCCAGCAAGGTCGGCGTCTCAATCGGCTGAAGTATGATCGTATCAGGTTTAACCGTATTGGTTGAAAGCGGCCCCTTGGTACCGAGTGGCTGCGGGGTGCCTGGAACGAGCCTGGTTCCAGGGGGGTTCTGGGTGGCGGCCGGGCTTTCAGTGACGAGTGGAGTCACCTCCCGGGTTAAGTTTTGTCCCGCTGCTGCCAGGGCTGTCTCTACAGCTGCGGTTTGAATCACGCTGATGTCCAGCGTCGGGCCGGGAAACTGACTGGCCTGGCTGCCTCCAGGTTTTCTCAGCAGGCCGAAAATAATCATTCCTAACCATATCAAAACCAATCCACCTGTGACAGCCAGGAAAATCTTACCAGGTAAATCTATCCGGTTCGGTGCAGTGCCGGATGATTTGAAGTTTGGTGGGATCAGGTTATCCAGACTTTCCGGCTGCTGCCATTCCCAGGCATTCAAAAAAATAATCGGGGCACTGATAATCAAGGTGATAATCTGGAATCCATTTTGCTGATCATCCGGGCTGCCTGGATAGAGCAGGCTGATACCGAACATGACCAGTGGGGTAACGAGTAAGCAGAGTAGGATTAATCGACGGTGTGACATATTTCCATTTTGGGTGTTGGGTTACAGGTGGCAGGAAAATGCCATCTGTTACTTGCGAGGATACTACAAAACTGTCCGTACGTCCAAAACTTATGTCCCAAATAAAATGGTTGGTGTGTGATTAACTACTTTACAATTCTCAGAGATGCCAAATGTGTTCGGAATGATTTTTTCGCATTAGATATATTGCCCTCATTTCCCTGCGACGATGATGGTTTTAGGAAAAGGGGGCCTATTCATAGAAAGATCATCCCCGCCCACTATGGGTGGTTCCTTACGGAAACAGTAAAACCCCGCTAACTGAGGACATTGCAAAGTGAGAGCGGTTTATTCGGCAAATTGGAAAAAATTTAATGTTCCAAAACCCTGGCCGACTGCTGCCTGGCAACTTCATAACCGCGCCTTAGCGCGGCATAGTTGCTGGGCAACAGTTTGTGATGCCGCTCGGGCAGGTGATTTTTCAGAGCAGCTTCAAGCGCAGCCAGGGAAATTTCGGGAAGATTAGCCAACAGAGCGCCTACCATGACCATATTGGTCAGCTTCTGATCGCCAATTTCCTCAGCGATCTCGTTGGCCAACACAGGGATGGTAAGGATATCATCACGCCTGGGACCACGATCCACCATCGAAGCATTGACCACCAGCACCCCCCCTTTTTGGACAAGAGGCTCGTATTTATCATAGGAAGGCAGATTTAGCAGAATGGCTGCCGGCGGAAATTCTGCCAGAGGCGAACCAATTTCTTCATCGGCAATCACGACAGTGCAGTTTGCTGTACCGCCTCGCATCTCAGGCCCGTAAGATGGGATCCAGGTTACCTGTTTCCCAAGATCCATGGCCGAATAGGCCAGCACCTGCCCGGCAAACAAAACGC
>CAZLJB010000377.1:0-4148 GCA_964559195.1 uncultured Anaerolinea sp.
AATTATGACCCTGTCGCTTTCCGCCCAAAATATTGTCAAGCGGTATGGAGGCGTTCTCGCTCTGTCCGATGGTAACCTGGATATTCAACCCGGTGAAGTCGTTGCCTTGATAGGGGCGAACGGAAGCGGCAAAAGCACGCTAAGTAAGGTTATCAATGGAGTAGTTGTCTTCGATGGAGGACAACTACTCCTTGATGGCAAACCCGTGACTTTTCCTTCCCCTCAAACTGCCCGTAACCTGGGTATTTCAACTGTTTTTCAGGAACTCAGCCTGGTTCCTCAAATGACGGTTGCCGAAAATATCTGGCTGACGCGTGAACCGCTCAAGCCGTATGGTCTGGTTGATAAAAAGGAAATCAAGCTCCGGACGCAGGAGCTGATTGCATTGTTTGAGGGCTGTTACAAACAACCGATCAATCCTGATTACCCGGTTGGTTCACTGCCGCCGGATGAAATGCAGTTGATTGAAATATTAAAAGCCATTAGTTTCAACCCACAGCTGCTGATTCTGGATGAGGCGACCGCCAGTCTGGACAGCCGCCAGGTACAGCGTCTGTTTGAGCTGGTGACAAAGTGGAAGAAGGCTGGCAAGGCAATTGTGTTTGTCTCGCATCGCATGGAAGAAATCTTCCAGATCGCAGACCGCTATTCCGTGCTGCGCAACGGCGCGACGGTTGGGGCCGGCATGATGAAAGACATCAACGAAAACGGCCTGGTCAACCTGATGGTGGGCAAGGACTCGGTTTTCAGTTACGCGGATAAAGAGCCGCAGGCCGCTGGGGCAGAGCCAAAGCCGGTGCGGCTGGCGGTTGAGAATCTACAGACAGCTGTTTTGAAAAATGTCAGCCTGACTGTGCGGGAAGGCGAACTGCTGGGGATTGGCGGGTTGAAAGGCCATGGCCAGCGTGATTTGCTGTTATCCATTTTTGGAGATATCCCGCATGCAGGCAAGTTCACCTTCGAAGGCCGGCAGATCAATTATTCACACCCAAGCCACGCCATCAAGAACGGGATTGCGTTGGTGCCGGGCGATCGGGCCCGCGAAGGTTTGCTGCCCATCCGTTCGATCCTTGAAAACCTGATGCTGCCTTCCTGGTCTAATTATGGTTTCCCGCTAAAAATGCGCAAAGCCAGCCAGGATGGGCAGGCGATTGCGACCAGCTTGAATCTAAAAATGAGCGGGCTGGAGGCGCAGGTTAACAGCCTCTCGGGTGGCAATGCGCAAAAGGTGATCATCGGAAAGTGGTTGTTGAAAAAGCCCAGGCTGTTATTGCTGGATGATCCAACCAAGGGTGTGGATGTGGGCACCAAGGCTGAATTCTACAAACTGCTGCGGCAGATTTGCAAGGATGGCACCTCGATTATTTTCTACAGCAGTGATGATGAAGAACTCATCGGCCTGTGTGACCGGATAATGGTCATGTACGAGGGCCAGATTCGCCGCGAACTGGTGGCCCCGAACCTGACCAGGGCCAACCTGGTGGCCGCCAGCATGGGCGCGTCTGAAGGGAGCACGAAATGAAACGAACTAACTTCCAACATCTTTCACTGCGCTACCCTTATCTGCTGGCCCTGGTATTGTTTATCCTGGCGATCCTGGTAAACCTGTATTTCCAGACATCGCTGTTTGAGTCCGGTACGATCAATAACAATATGCGCGTTTTCCTGCCGCTGGTTTTGCTGGTGGCGGGCGAGGCGGTTGTAATCCTGACCGGTGGGATTGATATTTCGGTTGGCTCGATCGTTTCGATCGTGAGTGCCCTGCTGGCCACGCGAGTTGGAATTGATGGCAGCCCGGAAAAGGCGCTCTTGTGGTTTGGGATTGCGCTGCTGGTGGGTATCGCGGCCGGTAGTTTCAACGGCTTCTTTATTGCCTATTTGCGTTTGCAGCCAATCATCACGACCTATGCCACCAGCTTTCTGTTTGGCGGCATGGCGCTCTTTATTCTGCCCCAACCCGGGGGTGGAATTCCAGCTTCGGTGGCGAATATTTACCGCACAGTGACGCCGCTGGGGCTGCATTGGGCCTTTTATATTATCCCGGCGCTGGTCTTGATCTGGGTTCTGATCCGCGAGACACGTTTCGGACGCTATTTGTTTGCGGTGGGCGGAAAGCCCCAGGCGGCCTATGAAAGCGCGGTGCCGGTCAACCAGGTCATCTTCAGCACGTATGTCATCTCCGGGTTTATGGCGGCGCTGGCAGGTATCTGCATCATCCTACTGACGGGCAGCGGCAACCCGCAGATTGGCGAGCAGATGACGCTGCAGGCGATCACTGCGGTGGTGATTGGCGGTACGGCCATGAGCGGCGGGGTGGGCGGGATCGCCGGTCCATTGATGGGCGCGGTGACCCTGGGGCTGATCAAGAATATTATTTCCTTTGCGAATATTGACACCTGGTGGCAAACATTTGTCAACGCCAGCATTATTGTGGCGGCGCTGGCAGCTCCGGGTGTAATTTCTCTCTTTCGCAGGAGCCGATCATGAAAAAACCAATCACCATTTCCCCTCCAGTTGCGGCTGTGTTATTGGCGATTATCCTTTTTGTGTTGAGCGGATTTTTGCCCAACAGTTTTGGAACTGATATGACTGCAGCCATGGGGCAGGCGACCAACATCGTGCGCCTGGCGGTCTTCCTGGGCATCGTGGCGGCCGGGCAGACGCTGGTGATCATCAGCGGCAGCGAAGGGATTGACCTTTCGGCGGGCTCGTTGGTGACGTTGTCGGCCATTCTGACCTGGACCTTTGTGCAAGGTAAGAACGAGCGGGTGCTGCCGGCGCTGGTGGGTGTGTTGGTGATCGGGGCCTTGATCGGGCTGGTTAATGGGGCCGGGATCACTTTTCTGAAGATTTCACCTTTTGTAATGACGCTCGGCATGTCGGGGGTTATCACTGGGGTGATCATCATCACAAACCATGGCAACGCGCAGGGTATGCTGGCGCCGATTATGACGAAGGTGATTGCCAGGCCGCTGGTGCTGGGTATTCCAGGCGCTATCATCATCTGGGCGGTTTTCTCGGTCTTGATCTGGCTGCTGTTGGAGCGTTCGTCTTATGGCAAGAGCCTGTTTGCAATCGGGGTCAACCGGGTGACGGCCAAGTTGTCGGGTGTGAATGTGACCGGTATGGTGCTGCTGACCTATGCGCTGGCGGGTGCCCTGGCTTCATTTGGCGGTTTCATGGTGGTTGGGAATACCGGGGTGGTCTTCCTGACCCTGGGGGCGCCCTTCCTTTTCCCGTCGATTGCGGCGGTGGCGGTGGGTGGAACGCTGCTTTCGGGTGGCAAGGGTTCTTATTTCGGGTCAATGGCGGGGGCGCTGGTCTTGATCTTGATCACCAGCCTGCTGACGACGATGCAGATGAAGGATGCGGTACGCCAGATGGTGTTGGGCGGGACGCTTTTGATCTTGATTTCGATTTATGGCCGGCAGAAGGGTTTGCGGCAGTAGGGTTGCTCAGGCCACGAATTTTGTAAGGGCGCAGCAACGCTGCGCCCTTTTTTTATTGTCATTCCAGTAAGAGATGCCAAGGGAGGTTCACACGGGGTGAAACAATGGACAATGCGCGAAGATCGGGGACCGGAAAAATATTAGCGTTAGAGGTGGCCTGAGGTTTGGAGTGAACCTTTGGGATCGCGATTAATTCGGTTGCTCATTTGTGTGAGTCACATCGTTTTTGTAATTATATTTCAACTTTTACACACTACTTTTTGATTTTGGATGTGGCGCGGGGATCCCATAAAGCATTCCATCTGCGCTAATGTCTTCATCAACATCAGGCCAATGAATACCGTGTCCATCTCCAATTATTTCGAAACGTTTTCTTTGTTCAGGAGTAGCTTCTGCTAACCGCCACGACCAGGCCAACGGAACACTGATCGTGCGCCCATCTAATAATTGGGCGATGATTGAATCGTCAGTTACTTCAATATGTTTAATTCTTGGATCGAGTTTAACCACAGTGTTCATGCCAGGCCTCAACTATCATTTCGTGATGAGTATTAACCAGGGAGCGAAGACGATTCAATTCTCCAGGGGAAAACCCATGATTCTGGCTTAAAGTTGTTGGGTCAAGCCAGAATTTACAGATCATATTCTCGCGTTGCACATGTACGTGAATCGGTTCGTTACAGTCAAAACTGTAAAAGT
>CAZLJB010000378.1:0-4134 GCA_964559195.1 uncultured Anaerolinea sp.
GGATTATCAGTTGACACTGACACCGTTACTCGATCGGGCCAGGCGGCTTTTTCCCAAGAAAGAAATTATCACCAAGTCTGGACCCGGTTTGGAACGATTTACTTATGAACAGATGACTGAGCGTGTGGCAAGGTTGGCGAACGCTCTGGAAAAATTGGGGGTAAAGCGTGGCGATCGGGTGGCAACTTTCGCATGGAATAACGCTCGCCATCTGGAGCTATATTTTGCCGTGCCCTGCATGGGCGCAGTGCTTCATCCACTTAATTTGCGCTTACCGGGTGATCAATTGGCCTATATTATTGCCCACGCGGATGATCAAATTATTTTCGTTGATCCATCCTTGCTGCCCGCGGTTGAAAAACTGGCCCCTTTGCTTAAGAATGTCAAGCATTTTGTTGTAATGGGTGCAAAAGTGCCAGAGGAAACAACCCTCAAGCCTGTTCATGCTTATGAAGATTTATTGAATAGTGCCAGCCCCGATTATCCCTGGCCCAATTTGCATGAAAACGATGCAGCGGCAATGTGTTACACATCGGGTACCACGGGGAACCCAAAAGGGGTGGTTTATTCACACCGCTCGATTTATCTACACAGCCTGGGCTTGAGCATGACTGATTCTTTTGGATTGTCGGAACAGGATGTTTTTATGCCGGTTGTGCCCATGTTCCATGTGCTGGCATGGGGTACTCCCTTTGCTACGGTGATGCTTGGATCTAAGCTCGTTTTTCCTGGGCCACATTTGCAGCCGCGCGACCTGGCGGAATTAATTCAGGCTGAAAGAGTGACACTAACGGCGGGTGTTCCAACCCTCTGGCTCGGGTTGTTGGCCTTGCTTGAAAAGGAACGTTATGATCTGAGCAGTCTGCGTGGAATGATCGTTGGTGGAGCCGCCGCGCCCAGATCGATGATTGAAGCGTTTGAGCAACGGCACAATCTTGAAATTATACATGCCTGGGGTATGACGGAAATGTCGCCGCTAGGGACTGTCAGCCACTTAAAAAGTTATCAACATCATTTGCCAGAAGCAGACCGTTTTACGATTCGAGCCAAGCAGGGCACTCCGGTTCCAGGTGTTGAAATCAGGGCTATGGATGAAGCTGGTAAGGAAGTTCCGTGGGATGGCAAGGCTTTTGGAGAATTGCAGGTTAAAGGCGCTTGGATTGTAAGCAGTTATTATAACGATGAACGTAGCGCAGATTCCTTCAAGGACGGCTGGTTCCGGACTGGCGATGTGGTCACAATTGATTCGGAAGGATTTGTTCAAATCGTGGACCGGACGAAGGATCTGGTAAAAAGCGGTGGCGAGTGGATCTCGAGCCAGGATTTGGAAAATGCCATCATGGGGCACCCAAAAGTGCTCGAAGCGGCTGTGATTGCGGTCCCTCATCCTAAATGGCAGGAGCGGCCGTTGGCCTGCGTTGTGCCGAAGCCAGAATTCAAGGAATCAATTACCAAGGCTGAGATACTTGATCATCTGCGTGACCGGTTTTCAAAAATGTATTTACCAGATGATGTTGTCTTTATTGACGCAGTCCCCAAGACGAGTGTGGGGAAATTTGACAAAAAAGTTCTGCGTGCTCAGTATAAAGACTACCAGATGCCCGAAATATAAGTAAATTTTTCTCAATAAAAACCCGCCCGGTTTAATTCATCGGGCGGGTTTTTATTACGATTTTGTCAACGCTTCAAACCAACATGGGTAGATTATCGGTTTTCCAGGGCCAATTGACACATTCGCCAATTTCAGGAAAAGCCACCAGATCTGCACGCCCTTTCAGTACAAAGGTGATTATATCGAAGCCGGTTAAGATTTCTTTGGCAGCATCCAGGGTTTGTCCCGAAACGCTGACGTCATCGACCAGCAGGATATGTTTAATACCCCTCGGCAAAGTAAATGGCTCCAGCAAAAGCGGAGCCGGTCGTTGTGGGCTGTTGTCTGCTGCGCGATAATTTATTTTGATCAGACTTAATGAACAATCCAGCCGGAAGGCCATCAGACTGGCAGGAACAATTCCACCTGTCGCAATGCCAACCACATGGTCAATCAGTGGAAGTTGGATCTGGTTAATTTTGCGTGTGATGGTTTGAAAATCGAGATTTATTTTATCTGTCACAGGATTTTTCCTTTTGCAGCACCAGACTTTTGATTATTTGTGAATAACAGAATTGCCTGGTCGGCATTTGTTTTCGAGGATTATAATCCATTCAAGAAAGTCATAAAAACTCAAAAGGGTAACAACCAAGCTGCATATCAGGCCAGGGGGTGGTATGCTCATGGAAAGTTAAAAAATTCTGGCATATCATAAATGAAATCTCTCATCCGTATTCGTATTTTTATAAAACCGTATTTATGGCAAATACTGGCCAATCTTCTCATGCTTTTGACCATGACCGGTTTGTCACTGGTCGTCCCCCGCATTATTCAAGGGGTGATTGATGACGGTTTGATCAAAGGTCAGACAGCATTTTTGGTTCAATCTGCCCTGCTGCTGTTGGGACTTGGTCTGTTTTCAGCAGCTTTGGGTTTGGTACAGCGTTATTTGGCCCAGTGGATCGCTTCGCATATCGGTTATGACTTGCGAAACCGGTTGTATGATCATATCCAGTCCATGACTTTTAGTTTTCACGATCATGCCCAAACTGGTCAATTAATTTCGCGCTGTATTGAAGATGTGCGCGCCATCCAGGATTTTGCCGGCTCGAGCATTATCGAATGGATTCAATTAGCCTTACTTGGGATTGGAATTGCCGTATTGATGCTGCTCGATAACTGGCAAATGGCCTTGATTGCGCTATTACCAGTTATCCCGCTGATTTGGGTTGCTACGGATTTTGGGAAACGAATCACAGTTTTGTTTTACAAAGTCGACAACTCCCTGGGGGATCTTTCTGCTCGCTTGCAGGAAAATGTCAGTGGAGCCCAGGTGGTGCGTGCCTTTGCGCGAGAGCCATACGAAATGGAACGTTTCGATGAAATCAATAAGACTTATTTCCAGGCACGCCTGGATGTTGTGAGTAATTGGGCCACGATCATGCCCACCACTTCCTGGTTGGTGACTGCCGGTACTATCCTGATTTTGTGGTTTGGTGGACAAATGGTGATGGCAGGTACGATGACGGTCGGGGAGGTGGTGGCGTTTAATGCGTATTTATTAATGCTGGCTGCGCCGGCCCAGCAGCTTACCTGGCTGGTTAATGCTGCCGGAGAGGCAGCAGCTGGAGCCCAGCGAGCCTGGGAAATTCTGGATCATACGCCAGAGATCAAGTCACCTGTCGACGCCATTAAAATACCTACCCTGACCGGTGAAGTTGAATTTCGAAATGTAGCTTTGAAATACCAGGATGAACAAAAGGATTCCCTGGTGGATATCAATGTCAGGGTGGAAAGAAATCAGATCGTGGCCTTGATTGGTGCCACGGGTTCAGGCAAGACTTCCCTGGTTAATTTGATTCCTCGATTTTATGATGTAATCGAAGGGGTTGTCCTGGTGGATGGATACGATGTGCGCAATGTTGATCTGGTCAGTTTACGCAGGCAAATTGGCATTGTTTTACAAACATCGCTATTGTTCTCTGACACCATCCGTGAAAATATCCGCTATGGACGCCCGGAGGCCAGTGACCAAGAGATTATTGCCGCCGCCCGGGCTGCCCAGGCCCATGAATTTATCAACTCATTTTTGCATGGATATGATACGGTGGTTGGAGAACGTGGTGTGACACTTTCTGGTGGACAGCGCCAGCGGGTTGCCATTGCCCGGGCGCTATTGATGGATCCCAGGATCCTGATCCTGGATGATTCGCTTTCATCCGTCGACACCCAGACGGAGAAACTGATTCAGGAAGCCCTTGATAGCCTGATGGAGGGACGTACCACTTTTGTGATTGCGCACCGGCTCAGCACTGTGCGCCGGGCTGATTTGATCCTGGTCATGGATAATGGCCGGGTTGTTCAGCGCGGCAAGCATGCTGAATTGTTGGCCCAGGGGGGCCTGTACCGGGAGATCCATGATCTGCAATTAAGCGCAACGGAAGAATTCATAAATGAAATCGATGAACTTGAAACCAATACCGAAACTGCAGAGATTGAAACAAATCCGCATGATGATCAGGCCTGATGACTACAATTAACCC
>CAZLJB010000379.1:0-4132 GCA_964559195.1 uncultured Anaerolinea sp.
TACACGGCTCTGAACACTCTTTCCCTACACGACGCTCTTCCGATCTAGGCAGTTTACGGGGCAGGCGACAGGCGTGGCGACCTTCCCGGTTTGAAAAACGCAGGACCGGTCGATTTGTTTATCGTGGGAGACAGTAAACAAAGCATCTATAAATTCCGCAACGCCGATGTCACCATCTTTCGCCGCGTCCAAAGTGATGTTCAAGCATCTGGTGGTCTGAATCTCGAACTCGACCTGACCTTCCGCGCCCACAAAGGCCTGCTCGAAACCCTGAACAGCCTGCTCGCACCGATCCTCGGTGAAGATGACGATCCTGCCCGGCCCTATGCGGTGCCTTTTGCGCCACTGCGCGCCTATCGCCAGACTCCTAGCCGCGAGGCTATCCAGCCGCCCTATGTTGAATTTCTGCTCGGATTAGGTGAAAATGCAGAAACCGGACGTTTGTCCGCCGCTACGGCCCTTGCGCTGCGCCTGCGCCAACTCCACGAAAGCGAAGGTTTTGCCTGGGGCGATATGGCTTTGCTCTTTCGCTCATCAACCGCCTATGGCGCCTACGAAAGCGCCCTCGAAGCTCAAAACATCCCCTTCGTCACCGTGGCTGGACGTGGATTTTACGACCGCCCAGAAATCCGCGACCTGCTCAACGCCCTGGCCGCCATCGCTGACCCCTCCGACGACCTGGCCCTGGCCGGTCTGCTGCGCTCCCCCGCCTTTGCCATTCCCGACGCCGAAATCTACCGTCTGCGCTTTCCAAATCCTTCAGCCTCTCAGCCGGTCAAACTCATTGAAAGCCTCCGAACTTCCAGCACTGAATCTCCCATTTTGCATCCCGCATCCACCCTTCAGCATTCCCGCGCTTACGCCATCATCAGCGAACTTCAAACTCTGGCTGGCCGCGCCCCGGCAGCAGCCATCCTCAAACGATTCCTAGACATCACCGGCTATCGCGCCATGCTTGCCAGCGTTCCTAACGGCGGGCGGATGCTGCGCAACGTTGAAAAACTGCTTGCCGATGCCCATCGCAGCCGTCTTGTCAGCCTGACGGACTTCCTGGCCTATGTCCAAACCCTGCGTGATATTAGCCTGCGCGAAGGTGAAGCCCCCGCCGATCCTTCATCCAAAGGCGCTGTCCAACTAATGACTGTCCATAAAGCCAAAGGTCTCGAATTTCCTCTGACCGTCCTCGCCGATGCTACCTACGAACATCGCGGCGCGGGTGGCAAAGTCCAGATTCAAAACGGTTTGTTGCTCGACCTCAAAGATGGCGACTTCCACCCCTGCGCCTGGCAACTTGCCGCCCGCCTCGATGACGACCGTGATGATGCGGAGGATCGCCGCCTGCTCTATGTCGCCGCCACCCGCGCCAAAGAAAAACTACTCATCAGCGCCCATGTTAAGCCAAAAAAAGATGGCACACTCTCCCTGACGGGTTGGCTGAGTTATTTCGGGCTGGATCAGGTCAAAATATTGAGAGAAATATCACAGCCCGAAGCGTTCCCGTTAGGTGTGACGGGTACTTCCCTCGTGTTGTATCCTGCTGCTGTGCCAGATGCTGACTCCCCGCAGCCGGTATCCGTATCTCCGACAGAAGCCCCACGAAAATCTGACCTGCTCGACCCACTTACTTTGATACCACTCGTCGCTGATGGAAAAACCCGCGCGCGAGAATCCGATCCGCCGCAGACCGTCTGGCGCATCGTTTCGAACACACTGCGCCCGCATGCCCCCGCCTGGCTGGTGGGACGCCTCGTTCATGAATCCTTGCGCCGCTGGAAATTCCCATCCGCTGATTTTGAAACCTTCCTGCGCCCGCTCGCACTCGAAGCGGGGTTAACCGACCCCGTCGAAATCCACGCCGCAGTACAGGAGGTCCGCCGCCTGCTGGAAATATTCCGCGCTCATCCGCTCTATACCGAACTCGACGCCGCCGAACGCCACCACGAAATTCCTTATATCCTGCCCGCTGACCGTGGCGTGATTGACTTGCTTTATCGCACCAAAGCAGGCTGGTTTATCATCGATTTTAAAACTGACGCTGTCCATTCGGACGAGGAAGCCCGGGTGGTCATCCGCAATAACGAATACGACAAACAATTGACGCGCTACGCGCTGGCTGTCGCAACGCAACTCAAAGTGCCAGCCAAGGCCCGGCTTGTCTTTCTGAATGTAGACAAAAATCTGGCAATATTTGACTTGGAGGAGAATCCATGACCGTCCCAAATGCAATCTGCCAACTCAAAGTGACGCTTGATGATAGCGAACCCGCCATTTGGCGCAGGCTTTTGGTGCCCGAAAACATCAGCCTCTACGATTTGCATGAAATACTTCAAATAGCCATGGGCTGGACAAATAGCCATTTGCACGAATTCACGATTGCCAGGAAGAATTACGGCGACCCTGAAGACGATGAACTTGACAATCAGGGTACCAGAAACGAGACAGATTACCGGCTTAACCAGCTTTACCTGCGCGAAAAAACCAAATTCTCTTACCTGTACGACTTCGGCGATAATTGGGAACATACCATCTCTGTTGAAAAAATCCTGCCCCCCGACTCTTACCCTACCGGCATGCTCTCGAAAAGCGCAGGGGGCATCCGCTATCCGGTCTGCCTGGAGGGGAAGCGCGCCTGTCCGCCCGACGATGTGGGCGGCGTTTGGGGTTATGCCAATTTCTTGCAAGCCATGGCCGACCCAAACCATGAAGACCACGATGATTATTTTGAATGGCTGGGCGGCAACTTTGACCCGGAAGCGTTTGATCTGGAAGAAGTGAACAGAAACCTCAAAACCATAAAACCAGCGCCCGGACGCCGGAAAGCTCAAAACGAACCGAAACCAGAAGAAATGGCAGATTTTGCATCATCCGTTGAACAGCAAGAAGCACAGGCAAAATCCATGGCTGTCTGGGTAAAAAGCCTGAGCCCAGAGCAAGCTGGAATCCTGGAATCCCTGCCCCTCCGGCGGGATATGCTGACCTTGCTGGACTACCTGTCCAAGAACCGCACGGTCGGTACCCAATCCACGGGCAACCTGCCGCTTAAAGCGGTGCATGAAATTTGCAAAAATTTTATACATCCGCCTATCTTGGAAGAAACCACCAATAATCACACCTACAAAGTGCGCAGCGAAGATGACGTCTGGCCGCTCCTTTTTGTGCATATCCTGGCTTCTCAATCCGGCCTGGTGGCAGGCGGGCCAGCCAAAATTTGGAAAGTGACATCTGAAGGACAACTATTTTCCCAACTCCCGTCTCCCGTTCAAGTCTTTTTCCTGTTTGTACACTGGTATTTTCAACTAGACTGGACCATGGCTTTTCCGGTTTCAGGTTTGGACAAAGGGTTTCCGGTTGGATTTAAAGAGAAAACCCTGGCTTGCCTGCGTGAACTTCCCCTTGGTGAAAATGTTCCCCACAACGCTTTTGCCGACCGCCTGATTGCGCAAAGCGGGCTCACCTGGCCCAGCCAGAACCAAACAAACGCCCATTCAATCATGCAGTCCGTCATCAAGCGCGTGGTTGTTGATATGATGGCCATCTTTGGGGTCTTGCAATGCGTGTACGTCACAGAAATTAGCAACGGATACAAGCATGAAAAGCTGGAAAGCATCCGTCTAACGCCGATTGGCAAAGAGCTGCTTGACTTGTTGGAATGATCGGTCAGGGACAAAATGGACTTAAAAGTATTCATCGCATCTGGCGAGTCGGTTTGCGGTGAGTGTGGCGAGAAATTGGGCCGCCAAGCCTGGATTACACTGACGGGTGAAAAAGCCGTGCTGTGCCTGCCCTGCGCTGACCTTGACCATCTGTTTTTTCTCCCATCTGGTGATGCGGCGCTAACTCGCCGGGCCGGGAAATATTCAACGCTGGCGGCAGTAGTACTGCAATGGAGTCGCGCCCGCAAACGCTACGAGCGCCAGGGTCTGCTGGTGGAAGAAACCGCCCTTCAGCGTGCCGAGCAGGAATGTCTCGCGGATGCCGATGTGCGGGCCCGTCGCCAGGTGCGCGAAACAGAACGCCGTGCCGAATTCGATCATGAGTACATCCAACACTTTGCGGTGCGGGTGCGCGAAATGTATCCAGAGATCGGAAGAGCGTCGTGTAGGGAAAGAGTGTTTAGAGCAGTGTAGAACAA
>CAZLJB010000380.1:0-2214 GCA_964559195.1 uncultured Anaerolinea sp.
GGGATGCGGTTCAGAAAGAAGGATTTGTTTTCCTGCAAGTCGATATGGATGAAGAGATAACCCGGGAAGTATGGCTTGATCTTGCGCGCGCGCGGATTGACGACCTTGACCCGGATACTCGGGTAAAAGATTTCCAGGTGATTGGCCAGCAGCTGATCACGGAAAAACTCTTCCTTGTTGGGTTTGCTGCGTAAAACATACCAGGCGGCGGTCATGGGTTAATCCTGTCGGGGGCTGCCAGCTTACTGCTTCCCGCTGTTGGTTTGCCACCAATTTTGCAGCAGCACCCACAAAATGGCCAGGATCAGCCCGGCCATGCCCGCAAGTGCGCTATTCTTTAAGACGCTGGGTGAGACACTCTGGGTTGGAACGCTGGCCGGCGAATCGACACTGACCTGGCTAACCGAAAAGGGATCGCTTTTTTGTTGTAATAATTCGGTGTAGCGCTGCAGGGTAAGATCACGCAGCGCGCTGAGTTGGGCGATTTGGGACTTGGCATTTTCCAGCTTTTGCGCCAGTTGAGGAATTTCCTGTTCTTGAAGGCTTTGCTCACTCTGCAGCTGGATGAGCTGGGTTTGAAGAGCAGCATGCAGCCGGGTTGCATTTTTGAGTGCATCGGAAACAGGCATATTAGCAAATGCAGCCCCATCAATTTGTAGAACAATGGATCCGGATTGAACAGCACTGCCGGTTTGTGAAAGTTTATCAGATGAACTAAACTGTTGGTTAATTTCGGTCAGTGCGTGCTGGTATAAAGCGGATAACACTAAGCCATCACCCAGGGAGATAGGTGCATTTGGGGCCAGCCCGCTCAGGCCTTTTTCGAAAATCTGCAGATCATTCAAGACCCGTGTGTTGCGACTGATGCTCGCCAATGTCCCGTCCAGGTCTGCCCGCTTTCGATTGCGTTGAGCGTTCAGCGCATCAACGGGGCTTTTGGAGATGGCCTCTTCCAGGGCGGTCTGGGCCAGTTGGTAGGCTTGCTGGGACTGGTTGAACTGGGTATCCAACGTTTTGAAAAGTGCGGCCGAGCCGTAGGTTGTATTGAGCTTGTCGGCCACTATTTGTGCCCAGGTGTTCGCCAGCAGGCTGGCGCGTTCTGGCCGGGTATCGTTGACCTGCAGGCTGATCTGATCGCTACCCACGGCCGTCGCGACCAGCATGCCAGTCAGGTCGGCAAGCGTGAGATTATCCTGGCCCATCCCGGCCACGACCGCCGGGTCTTGCAGCACTTGGCCCAGTATTTTTGGAGAGCTGGCAGCCGTGACCAAATCGGCCAGGGCTGGCATGCTGTCTTGCGTTGACGAGATCGGGTTGGCCGCATTGTTTTGTGTGCTATCCGATGCCAGAACCGCGCCCGGCAGCCCAACCGTCTTGCTGATCAGCAAATAGGCATTGGCCTGGTATTTGCGCGGCAGAACCCAGTTACTGACAGCAAAGCCCAGCAGCGAGAACACAACCACTGCAACCACAATCAGCACCCGCCCTTTCCAGATCGTTAGCGCAATCGCGCGCAGGTCAATTTCATCATCAAAATTTGTCTCTGCCATTTTATCTCCCATTTTTACGGATCCACTCACCACTCTTCAGCTTCGAACAAAACCAGGCTGGTATTTGCCGCCGGGATGAACTTAAACCGGTGGTTTTCCCAGCTTTGTGAGTTTTCGCGGGTGCTCTTCCCGTGAAAACTCACAAAAAATGCTTGCACAAAAAGCAAGAATATTTGCCATAATGCCGCACATGCTCCCGATTTCTGCACTGGGAAGAAAATTTTTAAAAAGCCCTTCCTTCCTGATTCTTGGTGGCCTTCGTGGTGAAAAGGTTTTTCTTTCCCAGCTTGTCCGGATTTGGGGATGTTTTCAAACCTGTGAAAACACCCTGTCGGTAGTAACACGGTTTAATAGTTGGTCAGGGTTCGCACAGATACCCCTTATAGACAATGATTTCGAGATTATAACCGAAAATAAGCTATTTCCGACAATTTTTTCCGGATAGCAAACGGCCATAAAGATTTGGAAATGCCCGGGTTTGATTCTGAGATCCTCAGTAGAGTAGGGCGCAGCGCCGCTGCGTCCGTCCCAGTATTCACCCTGCCCAAAAACCACTCCATCCCCCACCTGTCCATCTATTGAACCTGATAAGCACACCACCCCCCACCTATCCGTCAGTAAATTAACCGACTGTTCAATCCTGTGGAAACCCCGTACAATCAAA
>CAZLJB010000380.1:2314-4111 GCA_964559195.1 uncultured Anaerolinea sp.
ATCCGTCAGTAAATTAACCGACTGTTCAATCCTGTGGAAACCCCGTACAATCAAAATAGAGACCACAATCACATGAGCAAACCCATGCCAACCCTGAACCCAACCAACCTAACCCCTCATCCCCAGTCCCCGGTCTTCCGTCCTCCGTCCGCTCTTCCACCGCGCTCCCCGCGCCCCCCGCGGTAGAAAATCACCTACCCTCAAAGCCCGCCGAAACACACCAACCTATACAACCATCCCCGGTCTTCCATCCTCCGTCCGCTCTTCCCTGTCTTTACAAAAAAATTAAATTAAAAACTGTGACTGAAAGTGACCCAAAGTTACCCAAAGTGACTGGAAGCCCTCCGGAACCCGTCAACCACACCTGCGCCACTCCGCTCAAACCCGATTACAATCGGATGTTCGAAAAATTGAAATGGGCTTTACAATTGACAATAAAAAAGAGGCGGCTGGATCCAAAAGGATCAGCCCTCGAAGCTCTGGAGGCGAAATGGATTGGACGGACAAAGTTGTACTGATCACGGGCGGGACCGGCTCATTCGGTAAAAAATTCATCAAAATGCTGCTGGCTGAAAAACAACCCAAAAAGATCATTGTGTTCAGCCGTGATGAGCTGAAACAGCACGAAATGCGCGTCTCTGGTTATGAGCACCCATCTTTGCGGTACTTCATCGGGGATGTGCGCGACCGCGAGCGCCTGGTGCGCGCCATGCACGGCGTCGATATTGTAGTGCATGCCGCTGCGCTCAAGCAGGTGGGTGCCTGCGAGTACAACCCGATGGAAGCCGTCAAGACTAACATCATTGGCACGTCGAATGTACTCGAGGCGGCTCTGGACGCGGGCGTTAGCAAGGTGCTGGCCCTCAGCACCGATAAGGCCGTCAGCCCCGCCAATCTGTATGGCGGCACCAAGCTGGTCGCCGAAAAACTTGTGATCCAGTCGAACGCTTATGCAGCCGGCACCGCCACGCGATATTCCTGTGTGCGCTATGGAAATGTGGTCGGCTCACGCGGTTCGGTGGTGCCGCTCTTTCTGAAGCAGAGGCAATCCGGGCGAATTACCATCACCGACGATCGCATGACCCGTTTCTGGCTTTCCCTCGAGCAAGGTGTCCATTTTGTCATGAATTGTATTGAACAAATGGAAGGCGGCGAAGTTTTCGTGCCGAAGATCCCCAGCACCAAGGTGGTTGACCTGGCACGCGCGATTGCCCCGGACGCCCAGATTGATGTGATCGGCATTCGCCCGGGCGAAAAGCTGCATGAAGACCTGCTCTCAACAGACGAGGCCCGCCATTCGATTGAACTCGATCAAATGTATGTGATCCAGCCAGCCGAAGCCAGCTGGTTTGGCTACTCCTGGAAGCAGCGTGGCAAACCAGTCCGGGAAGGTTTTTCTTATACCAGTGACAACAATACCGAGTGGCTGGACGTGGAGGGCATCAAAGCCTATATCGCGCCGTTTGAAGCGGATTTTGCAAACGGCAGGTTGGAAGGCTAAAGTCGTTAAGCGTGACTTGAGCGCCCTGGGTTGCAGAACAACCAGCCAGTACTTGTCTGACTGCGTGTAATCAAAGTGGTTATCATACAATAGTACTTAATCTGATGGAGAAGGGCGAATGGATTTGTTTTCCCAGTTATTTGGTTCGACGGTTCCAGCTCTCAGCCCCGCCGAAGTACAGGAAAAATTAAACGGCACCATCCGTCCGTTCGTTTTGGATGTTCGCCAACCCGAGGAATACCGGGATGCCCATATCGGTGGGGCCAGGTTGATCCCACTGGGTGAATTGAAGGATA
>CAZLJB010000381.1:0-4109 GCA_964559195.1 uncultured Anaerolinea sp.
GTTTTGCCACCAGCCTCCATATTGTTGGAATTCTGTCCAGAAAGTGGGCATATCTGGGGCTGAATAATAACCATCACGCGCATCCACCAAAGCTGCCAACTTGTTTTGAATATATTCAACTTCATCCTTAAAGGACAAGACCGCTTTGCCGCCTGCCAGGGCGCCAGCTGCCAGCAGAACATCCACTGTTGCCCTGGTATTGTAGAACGGAGCCACCACAGGTTGTGCACCAGAGATCATGGCCTGCCCTGAACCTGTAGAAATGCGTTGGTATCCGAAGGATTCAAGGCCTGTATGATCAGGGAAAACATAATCTGCTAATAGGGCGGTTTCATCTGGGAAAGATGCAAACGAAATTACACTGGGCACTTTACTGAGCGCGGCTTCAAAACCCAGTGACCGGGGTAATTCAAATATCGGGTTGACCCCATGGATGAAGATGGTTTTGATCTTGCCGGAATTCATTCTTTCCACCAGTGCAGTCATTTCAGCTGCATTGGCGCCGCGGGAGAAGTCATTTCCAAGAGGCGAGGCAGGTGTCAGGAAGACACCACCAGGTTTTCCAAGATTATCCACCAGCGCGTTTAATGTCAGGATGGCTTGGGCAGTTTCGAGACCATTGCTCTGTCCAAGACCGGTTCCAGGTGGAATTGCCAGGGGGCTTTGTGCGCCGCCGAAAATACGTGCCAGCCGTTCCAGGGTTTTCTTTGATATACCAGAGAGCTCGCAAACATTGGCAATATCTACTTGCTCAAAAGCGGCCGAAGACTTCCCAAATTTATTTTCAGAGACAATTTTTCCGATCCCGGCTGCAATAAGACCTTCCGTTCCTGGCGTAATGGGTATCCATTCATCTGCCTTCATCCCGGTTTGAGACATGCGAGCTTCAAAATGGACCAGGTAACCTCGTCTATTGGTGCCCTGGCGCATTTTGGCAAACCCCCGGGTATATGCCACCGGACTGAGCCAGGTTTCAAGGAAGCTTGCGCCGAATGAGAAGGTGACATCTGCTCCAGCCAGATCAAAAAAAAGTAAGTCTGGTTTGCCGAAGACCAATCGAGCGGCTTCACTCAGCGTAGCACGGGCTTCAAATAAACCAAGTGCTCCGTACCGGATTGGTTCTGGTGCCCCGAGTGATTTGCATAGATCCGTTACCAGGTCGAAAAGGTGATCTGGAGCCAATCCAACCAGAAAAGCAATTTCCTCCGGATTGCCCTTCAGCGTATTTGCCACCAGGCTAATAGCTGCATCCCAATCGAGGTCGGTATAATTTTTCTCGCCGCGCTTATGTTTGGCTGGATTTTGGAATCGATCCGGGTTATAAAGACCATGCAATGTCGCCTGTCCGCGCGCGCAGGTTTTACCCAGGTTTACCGGATTTGCTTTATTGCCTTCGGCTTTGATAGCCCTGCCTTGCATGGTGCGAACGACGAGCCCACAACCCGCTGCACATTCACGACAGGTCGTGGCGTAATAAGTACTCTGCCCGTTGTAATTATATTCGGGCATTTTTGTATAAGGTTCTCTGGTCGTGTATCGTGAAGCCGGTCCACAGCCAGTCAGTACCGTGGTTAGGGCAGTACCTGCGGCAGCTATTTTTAAAAAATCACGCCGGGAAATTTTTTCAGTCATAGATCATTTTTCCTTTCATCGCGGATATCTTTACAAGATTATTAAAGAGAATAAAAGATATCCCGGTCGGGCTTAGTAATGGCAGGTGCTGCAATCGAGCAGCTTGGTTCGTTTGACCGGGTCGTTTTCGGTTTTGGCTTTGTGACAATTGAGGCACCAACCCATGTTGACGGTTTGTTCTAGCGTTGCGACTGTCTTTTTGCTCATGTCACCATGACAGTTTTCGCAATTTAATCCGGCAGCAATATGTGGGCGATGATTAAAATGGACAAAATCCGGTACCTGATATACAGGAACCCAATTAATTGGCTTGTCCTCCTGGACATACTTGCTCAATTTCTGCAGTTCAGCGGGCCATTTATCGACCGGAACGACAGGTTGGAAATATTTTTTCAACTGCCCGTGACAGGCCCAGCATTTTTGCTCAGTTGGTAACCCAGCTGAAGCCTGTCGCCAGGCACCGGGGTGACAGTACAAACATGGAATTTGTAAATTCACATGCGTACTGTGAGGAAATAATATTGGTTGGGTCGGTGGGATCTGGGTTTGATAAATGCTCCAGGCGCCTGCGCTAATCAGCACCAGAAAAGCTGTTAGTATCGCAATCTGCACTCCCGGGTTTTTAAGAAAAACCAACAACTTCGACATAATCTCTCCTGAGGCATTTAGGCTGCGTAAAGCGTATTGGTGCATGCTATGCATCGCAGCGGGTCTCAATTCCAAATTACCTGGCTGGCATATCCTTTCGACTTGCCAGGCAGGCTGGATAGTAAAAATATTATTTTTGTTTACGTAGAGCCCACACGATCAGTACACCCAGTATGACCAATCCAAGCAGAAAGAAGGCACTCATAGCTAGCATGCTGGAAATCGCTAAGAGACCTGCTAAAATACCACCCAGGACACCGCCTTGAGGACCACCGAGATTTGGTGATTTTTCGGAACCTGCGCCGGCATTGGTTACCGGTATATTTTCGAACCCAGTTGGCAAACTTTGCGTATAAGCCAGAACGTCAGTGCTATCTACTGAAGTCCACCCTAGCTCTCGACCTAACGGCATATCCTTTGCACCTGAAACGCCATAACGAGTTCGGTGCATAAAGCGATAAGGATCACGGTTTGCAACCGACCCTAAATATTCGTTCACTCCCTCAGACCGAAAAACTATTAATTTACCATCTGTACCATGACATTTCGAACAATTAGTTTCGAAAAGTTTTTTACCGTTCTCAAGGTTTCCGCCAATTGCTTTTAATGTGATCGGGTTGATGACGGAGCTGAAATCCTGGGTTCCTTCTTTTAGGAATTTTGCCAATTTCCCCATATCAGAATCGGAGAAATATTTTGAAAAGTCGTGAGAAGGATCTTTTGATCCTTTCAAATGATCAACGATATCAGATTCGGACATACCGGATGCGAGTTTCATCACATTTGGGAACCCGGTGGCGTGAGAACCAGTCCCATAAATTCCTTCTGAGCCTTTGTAATCCCAGCCATGGCATTCCGAACATCGCCATGTATCCGGGCCAGAACGAGTATTGGTGGTTTGTCTTTCCCAAATAGGCATATTTCCATTTGGAGCGGGAACCCCTAAAACGGTAAACCATTTGTCATAGAGTTGTGCCCCCTGGCTAATATCGTCCGGGGCTGCGTGAAAATTGTGTGCGCTTGCTGAGCCAACTCCTAACAGCAAGATAACACCTGTCAGAATGAGTATGCGAGTGATTTTACGCAAGCTTCACCTCTTTCCTGATGGCTGGGTTATTATGCGATTTGTTGGGCAACCGATAAGCTACACCGATATTTTCAAAAAACCTTGAATATCCCAGTATTTAAGACGAACTCGACTGTTTTGGATTATACATGACAAGTTAAAATTTGATAAGAATTACCTTATTTAGCACGTGTTATACTAGGGTGAAAATCTATCACCCTTTTTGATGAATTGCTTATGAAGACTAAAATTCGCTCGTTTGTAGTATTAATGATCATTATTTGGCTCACTTTGTTGAGTATTTCTTCAAGCGGGCCTATGCTTTTTTTGAACCCGGCTGCTACTCCTGTGCCCAAGGGCAGGTCGGTTGCCTTGTCTTTGGAAGCCCAGGCTGGCCACAGTGACGGAATATTATTGCTAGGGGTTTTAATATTTATATTTACGGTTGTACCAATTCTTATAAAATATCGCAATCTCCATTCGAAGTGATGCATGATCACACGAAAAGAATGGGCACGGAAATTTTTCCGGCCCATTCTTTTCGTGTTTGGCGTACATGATTATAAAATTACAAGCCCTTGTTTGACACCTGCCCGAACTGCTTCTGTGCGGCTGGATGCTCCCAACTTTGCATATAAGGAAGATAGGTGGAATTTAATGGTGTGCTCACTAATCCCTAACTTCATTGCGATCTGTTTGTTTGCAAGTCCCTCAGCTGCCAATTGCAATACTTCGGTTTCGCGGGAAGTAAGTGTTGATGACG
>CAZLJB010000382.1:0-4108 GCA_964559195.1 uncultured Anaerolinea sp.
TCGTCCGCGCGAGGAGATTCTTACGCATGCAAAGCAAGTCTTTTGACGGTTTGATGTTAAAACAACTCGTAGAAGCAGGTCTAACCTGGCTGCGGACCAATCATCAAATAGTAAATGCCCTAAATGTATTTCCAGTTCCAGATGGTGATACTGGAACCAACATGCTTCTGACCATGACCTCGGCCTATAACGAAATCAGCAGCCTCGGACACCACAACGCCGGCCAAATGGCGGCTGCCGTGGCCCAGGGCGCATTGATGGGTGCCCGCGGCAACTCGGGGGTGATTTTATCCCAACTGTGGCGTGGATTTTCTCGTGCATTACACGGCAAGGATGTCATCGACGGGCCAGCCCTGGCCGCTGCATTTGCCGAAGCGCGTGATACTGCTTACAAGGGAGTTGTGCGTCCGGTAGAAGGTACCATCCTGACAGTTTCAAAAGATATTGCCGCGGCAGCTGCGCTGGCAATTCAGGATACGGATGACGCCGTGCTTGTGCTGCGTCGCTGCGTGGCGGCTGCCGATATATCCGTGCAAAGTACGCCAGAATTGCTACCCATCCTCAAGCAAGCCGGGGTGGTGGATTCGGGTGGCAAAGGACTCTTTTTCATTTTTGAAGGGATGCTGCGATTCCTGGATGGTGAAGCACTGGATACTGCACTGATCTCCATCCAGCCGCTCTCTGCCATGAACCTGGAAAATGCGCTGGAAGATGTCGAAGAAGGCCAGGATTGGGAAGTAGTTGTGGATTTCCGGCCAAACGAAGATTTCGAACTCCAGAAATTTTACGGCCGACTGGAAAGCATGGGCACATCCATCCAGGTGGGTGAAGGCGAAGGCATGTACCGCATGCATATCCACACCCCGCTGGAAAAACGCTACGAACCAATTGACTATATCCTGGGCATAGGCACCATTACCAAAGTGGCCATGGAAAACCTGCTGGCCCAAATGGACGATATTGAAAACCAGGCAAAACATACCAAGCTGGAACTAACCACAATTGAACCCGGGCAAATTGCTGTTGTTACCGTTTCGCCAGGAACAGGTTTGTCGCGCATCTTTGCCAGCCTGGGAGCAGCCGCGGTCATCAGCGGTGGGCAAACCATGAATCCTTCCACAAAGGATATCCTGGAAGCTTTTGAATACCTGCCGACAGATAAGGTTATCATCCTACCCAACAACAAGAACATTATACTGGCCGCCAACCAGGCCAAGGACGTCACCGCAAAGAATGTGCGCGTAGTGCCAAGTCGCAATGTGCCGCAGGGATTTTCTGCCATGCTGCACATGAACCCGGATGGTGACCTGGATGCTGTCGCCGAAAAAATGGCGAAAGCCATGGAAACCGTGATCACAGGCGAAGTCACGATCGCCACCCGCTCGGTCGAAATTGATGATGTTACAGTGAAGGATGGACAGGTGATTGCCCTGCTCAACGGCAAACTGGCGGTTTCTTCTGATAGCCTGGAACGAGCCTGCCTGGAATTGCTTGAAAAAGCCGGCGCCGCCAATTACGAGTTGATCACCATGTTCTATGGCGAAGGTTTGAAACACACTGAAGCCAACCGCATCGCAGACCTGGTTCGAGAGAATTATCCCAACCAGGAAATTGAAGTACAGGAAGGCGGGCAACCGCATTACCAGTTCATCTTCTCCATCGAATAAGTTGTGTCCACCATCTCTTCGACCAGGAAAATGCTAATTCCAACGACCGGGCCGCTTCTGGCACTCATCATGCTGTGCGGCCTGGTGCTTCGTATCGGTGGAATGAACGGTCCAGTTGATTACGACGAAGCATATACGGTGGTGGAATTTGCGAGTCGTTCCTGGTGGACAGTCATTTCAGATTATTCACTCCCAAACAACCATATTTTTCACAGCCTGTTGGTTCGCTTCAGCCTTCTGAACCTTGGCATACACGCCTGGAGCATTCGAATACCGGCTTTGCTGGCCGGGCTGGGTATGATCGCAGCGGCTTACTTGCTGGGCAAAACCCTCTATAGCAAAGAAACCGGGCTGGTTTCAGCTGCACTGGTGGCATTTTTCCCCGAACTACTGTATTTTTCCACCAATGCCCGGGGATATACCATGGTGGGACTTTTCACTTTATTGCTCTTCTGGCTATCTCAGCAAACTGTGCGCCAGCCAGGGCTGCGCAACTGGCTCCTAATGTCAGCCTGCAGCGCTTTGGGGTTATGGACCATCCCGCTCATGCTCTATCCGGCTGGCGCCGCTTACCTGTGGGTAGCCCTGGAGGGTCCGCACAATCGAAAATTCCTGGGAGGTTGGCTGACATCCGGGCTGGTAACCGGTCTACTAAGCGCACTGTTATATAGTCCGGCGCTAATTTTTTCCGGGTGGCGGCGGGTATTGGATAATGGCTTCGTGCAGCCCGTGGATGCCAAAAAGTTTTTTGATTGGCTCTTACTGACTCGTCTACATGAAACCTGGATCAGCTGGACAAATCAGCTACCCTGGCCATTAACAGCCATCCTGATCGGCGGCTTCTTGCTATCTGTGATCTTCCACAAACAACTTGGGACAGACCGTTGGCCTTTATCCATCTTGCTACTGGGATGGTGCACATTACTGGTACTGACCCGGCGCCCAGATATTTTTGACCGCTTCTGGTCATGGATGATCGCCCCGCTTTTGGTCTGGTGCTCGGCGGGTCTGGTGGAAACAAGCCGCAAATTCGGAAATAAATGGGTCAGCTGGCCCGCATTATTAAGCTGGCTTTCAATCGTAGGATTGGTTGTTACTATGGCTGCCAGTCTGCCTGACTTACCTCAGCAATGGACCAAGGAAAGCAACATCCAGGCTTCAGCCAGGTACCTGGCTGATCAACTCCAACCAGGGGATGTGATATTGGCGGGTTATCCAAACAACGCATCATTATGGTATTACCTGAAGGAAATAGGGATGCCAGAAATTACCTGGCAAGCCAGGGAAACAACCGGACGCTACCTGGTACTGCTGGCAACAAATCAAAAAGACCAAAGCCTTGAAACCATTTTCAAAGCCTATGGGCTGGACCCAACCCGCATAGACCTGGCAAATACGATTAAGCTGGCAGAGTACGGAAAAATTCAAATCTATGCGTGTAAAACCTTGAAATAACCCCAACAATCTGAAAACCATTCATATTTCTTCACACCCACAAGGGGAATTCAAAAAAATGAGCCTGTGTATTCTTACCAACGCCACCACGCTTTTTCCACCCACATCATCCGCCAGCGTTCGCTATATCCGAAATATGCCGCTAGGGATGAATGATAAAGGACTCCTGTTACCAGGCATTGAAATCTTCAACCATATATATAATGAGCTGGAACGAGAGTTTAAAGCCATCCTGGTATTGACCACCAGTGATGGGCTATACCCGGTCACCAGAACCGCCCAATTGGCGGCGCAATGCCATGGTGGCATTGCGCAGATTTCAGTGCTGAATAGTATGCAAATCGGCCCTGGGGTTGGAATCCTGGCCCAATTAGCCGCGCGCAAAGCAGCTACTGGCACAAGCCTGACAGAATTGGAAGAGTATATCCGCTCTTTGATGCCACATATGTTTACACTGATCTACCCTGAAAAAGTTCCACTTTATCAAGAAGGAAACAACGGACAGCCACACGAACCGGCCGGTGAACAGAAAGGCCTGGCAACACTTTTTTTGCTTGAGGACGGTCAACTGACACCCTATAAAAAAGTGCGAACCCAGCGGCATTTACTGGAAAACCTGCAAGAATTCATCGGGGAATTTGAGAAACCACAGCATCTGGCTTATTTCCATGGTAACAATGCCAGCCAGCACACCCGGGCACTGCGTGAAACAGCCAGCAGCATGTTCCCTGGTGCCCACTTTAACGATCTCGACCTAAACCAGGAACTTATCACTTTACTGGGTGAACATACAGCCGGATTGACCATATTGGAAGTGCCCGGGATAGGCTGGGTATAACCGACATGCGCATCGGGCTTGTAACCGATTCTGCCGCTGATCTCCCGCTAAATTCCTATTTCCCCGACGGCTTTACCAAAATTTATTTTTACACCAACGGCAAGCGTTACACTCTTGCCCGGTTCAACATCCTTTATCGAACCATCCA
>CAZLJB010000383.1:0-4107 GCA_964559195.1 uncultured Anaerolinea sp.
TAGCTTCAGGTGACTGGAGTTCAGACGTGTGCTCTTCCGATCTCCCACCCGCGAACAGGCTTTGCTCGTGGAAGCTGAATGGGCCAGCCGCTCGGAAGTTCCGGACTATGTCTATAAGATGATCAAGTCCATGCCCAAGGAAACGCACCCGATGACTCTGCTCTCACAGGCTGTCCTGGCCTTGCAGAATGGGTCTAAGTTTGCGGCGCAATACCATGCCGGCATGAAGAAGGATGCTTATTGGGAACCTGCGCTTGAAGACAGCCTGGATCTGACCGCCAGGCTGCCCGTGATTGCGGCTTTTATTTACCGCATGAAGTATTTTGGCGAAACCAGAAAACCAAAATACAGCGCCCGGCTGGATTATGGCGCAAATTTTGCTAAGATGATGGGCGTGGCTGACCAGAAGGGTTACGCTGAACTGGCCCGTCTGTACTTCATCTTGCACAGTGATCATGAATCTGGCAACGTCTCGGCCCACACCATGCACCTGGTGGGCTCCGCCCTGTCTGATCCTTACCTGTCATTCTCTGCCTCGCTGAACGGGCTGGCAGGTCCTTTGCACGGTTTGGCTAACCAGGAATGTCTGGGCTGGCTTTTGGATGTTCACAAGATGTTTGGTGGTGTGCCTTCACGCGATGATCTATATAAATTCGCCTGGGACACGCTCAACAGCGGTAAAGTTATCCCGGGTTATGGTCACGCCGTTCTACGTGTCCCCGATCCCCGTTTCACGGCCCAGATGCAGTTCGCCAAGGAACGCTTCCCCCAGGATGAGCTGGTGCGCCTGGCTGACATGGTCTTTGACGTGGTTCCATCTGTCCTGAAGGAACAGGGCAAAGCCAAGAATCCGGCCCCGAACGTGGATGCCATTTCCGGCACGCTGCAGTACTTTTATGGTGTGCGCGATTTCGACTTTTACACCGTCTTGTTTGGTGTGGGACGCGCCCTGGGTGTGACCCCCAACTACGTTTGGGCGCGCGCGCTCGGGCAGCCGATCGAACGACCAAAATCGCTTTCGACCAAAATGCTCGAAGACCTGGTCAAGGCCGCTCAACCTGCTTAATTGTGATTTTCAATATAAAATTGGGTTTCCAGAAATGGGAACCCAATTTTTATTTAACATCTATTATGGTTTTACCGGTTTCTTTCAACTGCCATAAAGCCAGGTTTGCTCGCCAACTACAAAAACGGCGTTTGACAATATTGATTTGGTTCAGGGCTTCAATTCCAACCGGTCGATCAGGAAGGCAAAGTCGAAAGAAATTTCTTTGAGAAAATCATAGCGCCCGGAGGCTCCGGCATGACCGGCCTCGAAGTTGGTTTTTAACAGGAGCAGGTTAGAGTCAGTTTTTAATGCGCGCAGTTTTGCGGCAAACTTGGCGGGTTCCCAATATGCAACCCGGGGGTCATTCAAGCCGGTCGTGATCAGCAGGTTGGGGTAATTTGTGGCGCGAATATTGTCATACGGTGAGTAGGAAAGGATGTATTCGAAAAAATCCCGATCATCCGGGTTGCCCCACTGGTCGTATTCCAGCGTGGTCAGAGGAATACTGGGATCGCTCATCGTGTTGACAACGTCCACAAAGGGTACTTTTGCGATCACGGCTTTGAATAGGTCCGGACGCATGGTCATGCTCGCGCCGACCAATAAACCACCCGCGCTGCCACCCTGGATGGCGAGTTTCTGGTTGTTTGTATATCCCAGGCTGATCAAAGTTTCTGCGCAGGCGATAAAATCGGTGAAGGTGTTGCGTTTGTTCAACATCTTGCCGTCTTCATACCAGGCGCGACCCATTTCTGACCCGCCGCGAATGTGTCCCAGCGCATACACAAAACCGCGTTCCAACAGGCTTAGCCGGTTGGAATTGAAGGCCGGATCGCTGCTGGCCCCATAGGATCCATAACTATAAAGCAGGCAGGGATTGGATCCATCCATGCGCAGCCCTTTTTTGTAAACAATCGATAATGGCACCCGAGTGCCATCTTGCCCGGTGGCGTAAATACGTTCTGAAACAAAATCAGTCTTGTTGTATCCGCTTGGTATTTCCTGTTCCTTGCGAACCGTCCAGGTATGGCTGTCCAAATCATAATCAATCACGGAATTGGGTGTGACCAGCGAAGTGTAGTTAAATCGGAACTGGTTGCTGGAAAATTCAGGATTTGTTTCCGGCATGACAGTATAGGATGGCTCGGGAAATTCGACATAATGTGGTTTGCTGACAGCATCAGGTGCCGAAATCCGGATTTGCTGTAAACCATCTTTGCGTTCACTCAGGACAAGGTGATTCTCAAAGACATCAAGTTCCTCAATCATCACCTCTGGGCGGTGTGGGAGGACTTCGCTCCAATTTTCTTTTCCGGGAGTGCGGGTGGAAGTGCGCATCAGCTTGAAGTTTAGGGCATTTTCATTAGTAATGATTAAAAACGAATCGCCGTGGTGCGTGGCATAGTATTCAATGCCTCGCTGGCGGGGTTCCAGCATTTGCAATTCATCCGAGGGCCTGTCAGCCGCCAGGAAGCGCATTTCGCGGGTGGTTGTGCTGACGTGATAGGTCATGATGAAAGCTTTGCTGCGGGTCTTTAATACAAACAGGAAAAATGTTTCATCTTCTTCGTGGAAAACCAGTGTATCGTTTTCCGTCCCGCTTCCCAGGCAATGCCGGTACAACTTGAAAGGTCGCTGCGCCGGATCGAGAACCAGGTAAAAAAATGTCTGGCTATCTGAGGCCCATTCCACGCCGCTGTGAGCATAGACGGAGCCCCAGGTATTCGAGAAGGTTTCTGGGTAGAGTGTTCCATTGCTTAAATCTTTAATATAGAGAGTACAGTTTTCAGACCCATCCGGGTCAACCGAGTAGGCCAGCTTGTTGCCATCCGGGCTGATGGAAAAGGCGCCGATCCGGCAGAATGTTTTTCCTTCTGCCAGCGCGTTCTGGTCGAGCAGGATTTCTTCAAGGGCCTGTCTGTCAAGGCCTTTGCGGCAAAAAATGGGGTATTGTTTGCCATCTTCATTGCGTTTGTAATAAAAGTAATTTCCGTTTTTCTCTGGAGCAGATGTATCTGTCTCCTGGATGCGCCCCTTTAATTCGAGAAATAGTTTTTCTTGCAGGGGTTGGGTGTGCTGCATGACTTCTTCCAGGTAATCAGTTTCTGCTTTTAGATACTGAATAACCTGCGGATCTTCCCGATAACGCAACCAGAAGTAGTCATCATTGCGGGTTTGCCCATGCTGAGTGATGCTGTGTGGGCGTTTTGGAGCAAGTGGAAAGGAGATGCTCGTCATGAGGTAACCTTCTTTTTTTTCAGGCCTGAACCAGATTCTTGCGGGTTTGAGAGTAGCGCACCAGGTCTGGGGTGGGGTTCTCGTATTCCTGGTTCATCAGGGTCGACGAGATGATAAAGTCTGCCGTGGCACGGTTGGAGGCCGTCGGGATGTTATACAAAACTGCCAGTCTCAACAGGGCTTTGATATCTGGGTCATGGGGTTGGGGTTCAAGCGGGTCCCAGAAAAAGATCAGGAAGTCAATTTCGCCCTCGGCAATTTTTGCGCCAATTTGTTGGTCGCCCCCGATTGGGCCGCTTTTAAACTGGATGATGGGTAGCCCCAATTCGTTTTCCAGCAGGCTGCCGGTGGTTCCGGTGCCGAAGAGATGGTGGTGCGAAAGCGTCTCCCGATTGAAGCGGGTCCACTCGAGCAGATCTTTTTTCTTGTTATCGTGCGCAACCAATGCAATCCGTTTTTTGACCCCAATGGTCGGGTGATTTTCTGTCATATATACCTTGCCTTTTTGATAATCCATTCTAAAAGCAGAATAGCGTCGAGATTAAAACTCCCCGCATGGGCGGGGAGTTCACATGCTTATGGTTTTGGTGTCGCTTCCGGGGCCACGCCTTGCCAGGAAAATACACGCTGACTTGAATTTTCTCCCGCTGGATCCCAGATCGGTTGTCCCTGGTCATCTGTCCCGGTTTGCCTGACAGTTGAAATAAACCAGCGAAAGATGTGCGGGGCGTTGTCTTTGGGCCGGAAAGAAACCGGTACAATAAACTTTGTATCCTTGGCATAATCAATCAGGCGGCGGCCCTGGCCTTCGGTAACATCTT
>CAZLJB010000384.1:0-4103 GCA_964559195.1 uncultured Anaerolinea sp.
GATAGCTTCAGGTGACTGGAGTTCAGACGTGTGCTCTTCCGATCTCGGACAAAATGCCTTTACTCACAAAAGCGGTGTTCACACCAATGGTGTATTAAAAGATTCCCGCACCTATGAACCTTTCGACCCGGGCTTGCTCGGACGCGAAAGGAAAATTGTCATCGATAAATATACTGGCAAAAGTGCAGTTGCATCGCGCCTGGATGAGTATGGCATCGAAGTCAGCGGAGCAGAGTTAGAAGTGATCGTTTCGCGCATCAAAATCCTGGGAGACAACCGCAAACAGCTTTTCGACACCGATATCATTGAAATCGCGGAACAGGTCACCGGGCGCGAAATTGATGTCATCCCACATGATATTAACGCACTCGTGATGCTGGAAGTTGAATCACATACCTACACGACCGCCGTCGTACGCCGGCTGCGCAGTTTTAAAGATGTCAGCAACGTTTATGAAATCACCGGCGAATATGATATCAGCGCCATTGTAAATGTCGAAAATATCATGGCGCTTAACAATCTGATCGAAGAACTGCGGTCGGTGGCGGGCGTCAAACGCACCGAAACACGCGTCATCCTGAAAAAATATACCGGCAATGGGAATGGAGGCAACAATAATGGGAACCCTGGTTGAAGAAATCTTTTCGAGAAAAACTGGTCGTGAAGTACACGCTGGCGAAATTGTGTTGGTGGATGTGGATTACATCATGAGCCACGACAACACCACCCCCCTGGCCATCAAGGCCTTTCGGGAAATTGGAAAACCAATCCTCGATAAAAACAAAATCGTGATCCATTTTGACCATGCCTACCCTGCCCCCAACTTGTTGGCTGCCGAAGCCCAGAAAAAAGGCCTGGATTTCATGAAAGAACAGCAAATCACCCAGTTCTATCACCAGGGGGTTTGCCATCAGGTGATGATCGAAGAAGGCTATATCACACCAGGCGCAATTGTGATCGGTGCAGATTCGCACTCAAACACGTATGGCGCGCTGGGAGCCTTTGGCGCCGGGTTGGGATCGACCGAGATCGGCGTGGCCTGGGTGACCGGTAAATGCTGGTTCAAAATCCCAGAGACCATCCGGATCAAGATGAAGGGCACGGTCCAGGTCGGCGTATATGCCAAGGATGTCATGATTTACATCGCCGGAATGCTGGGCATGGATGGCGGCACCTACCGCTCGGTGGAATTTGGCGGCGAATACGTGGACCATTTACCCATGCATGAACGCATTATCTTCTCGAACATGTCGACTGAGATTGGCGCAAAATGCGGGTTGATTGCCGCCGATCAGACCACCCTGGAATATCTGGCTTCAGAAACCAGCGCGCGAGGGAGCTATGAACAACTCCGGGCCATTAATCCAAACTACGAAAAAGTGATCGAAATCGATGTTACCAATATTGAGCCACAGGTGGCCTGCCATCCGGATGTGGACAATGCCAAAGCCCTGCGTGAAGTGGAGGGCCTGTTGATTGATGAAGTCTACATCGGCACCTGCACCAATTCACGCTACGAAGACCTGGAAGTGGTTGCGGGTATCCTGAAAGGGAAGAAGGTTAACGCCCACACACGCGTAATTGTCACCCCGGCCAGTGCCAAAATCTATAAAAAGGCCATGCAAAATGGTTTGATCGAGATTTTGATGGATGCCGGCTGCACAGTAACCGGTACGGGCTGCGGAGCCTGCATCGGCCGCCACGGTGGCATCCTGGCACCCGGAGAACGCGCTCTGACCACCATGAACCGCAATTTCATAGGCCGGATGGGCAGCCCGCTTTCTGAAATTTATCTTGCCAGCCCGGCCTCGGCTGCAGCAGCCGCCCTGACCGGTAAAATCACCGACCCGCGGCCTTACCTGGCCTGATCATTACCCGTACAAAGAGGAGTACATAATGGGAAAAGCCTGGACCTTTGGAGAAAATATGAACACGGACGAGATCATTCCCGGCCGTTATAACATCACGATTGACCCGCTTGAACTCGCCAAAAACGTCTTTTGCGAGGTCAAACCCGAATATGCACTCAACGTTAAACCCGGCGATGTGATCGTCGGCGGGCAGAACTTCGGATGTGGTTCATCTCGAGAACATGCACCCATCGCAATCAAAGGTTCGCAAGCCAAATGTATCATTGCGCCATCCTTCGCGCGCATCTTCTTTCGAAATGCCATCAACATTGGGTTGCCAATCCTGGAATGCCCGGAGGCTTCAGCCGACATTACGGAAGGCGATCAAATCGAGGTTGACCTGGCCAGCGGCCAGATTTTCAACCGTACCAACGGTCACAGCTACCTGGCCCGGCCACTGCCCAATTTTGTGCTCAAAATTGCCGAGGCCGGCGGGATCGTCAATTTTCTCAAGAACCATGACATTCAAGAGCTGATGGCCTGAAAAGGAATCCAATGACCTATCAAATATGTCTCCTACCTGGTGATGGAATTGGGCCCGAGGTGATTGCCTGCGCCGAACAGGTTCTAAACACCCTGAATCTGGAGATCCAATTTACACGCGCGGAAATTGGGTACGCTGCTTACCAGCAGCTCGGCAGCCCTTTACCGCAAGCCACACTCGAATGCATGCGGGCCGCCGACGCCACACTATTTGGCGCCGTCACTACACCACCTAATATCCCCGGATATTTCTCTCCGGTGGTGCGTATGCGCCAGGAGCTGGATTTATACGCCAACCTGCGACCCTGCCGTTCAATCCACCACCCATCCTCGCGCCCTGGCATTGATCTGTTAATCGTCCGGGAAAATACTGAAGGCCTATATTCCGGCATTGAACGCCTGGAAGATAATGGTAATCGCGCCATCACAGAACGCGTCATCACCCGGCACGGCTCAGAACGGATTGCCCGCAAAGCCTTCGAGCTGGCCAGGTTGAGCGGCCGGAAAAGCGTCCATATTGTCCACAAAGCCAATGTCCTGCGCCAAACCTGCGGGCTCTTCCGCCAGGTGGCACTGGAAGTTGCCAGTGAATATCCTGAAATTCAGACCCTGGAACTCCTGGTGGATGCCTGTGCCATGGAACTTGTCCGTGCACCCGAACAATTTGAAGTGATCGTCACCACCAATCTGTTTGGCGATATTTTAAGCGATGAAGCCTGCATGTTTGTTGGAGGGCTGGGTGTGGCCTCATCCGGCAATATCGGGCTGCAAGCCGCTGTTTTCGAACCGGTTCACGGCAGCGCACCTACATTGGCTGGTAAAAACTGCGCCAACCCGACCGCCACATTGTTGGCTGCGGCCATGATGTTGGAGCATATTGGCGAACCTGGTCCAGCCGCCCGTCTGCGCGACGCCGTTGAAAACTGCCTGGCTGGCGGGTTGGTCACTCCAGACCTGGGCGGAACACTCTCCACCAGCCAGATGACCTGGGAGGTCATCCAACGGCTTCTTTAACTTCATCCGAACGACCTGCAAAGGGTGTTTTTGGGCTTTTATTCGTAAAACCACCCTGAGACCACCCTGAGATACCCGGGCCGCAATTTTGCCCGACCCAATCCGACTTTGACTGCCATCCGGTCTTCCGATAGGAAGATGAAAACAGGCCAGACCGCTTTCTGTAAAGTAACTAAAAGGAGATTTACCATGATCGATGTTGGCTTTTTATACACTCGTATGCGCGTTGAAGAAAAATACCTGATTGACGAACTGGAAAAACATAGCAATGTCAATTTAGTGCGCATCAACGACGGTGACCAGTTTTTTGATATTTCCCATATTAACCAACCTGTTGATGTGCTATTTGAACGCTCAATATCCTTTTCGCGCGGATTGTACATCTCCAGGATCTATGAAGCCAATGGCATACCAGTTGTCAATCCTTCACAGGTGGCCGAGCGCTGCGGAGATAAATATGTCACCAGCCAGATCCTGGTTCGCGAAAATATCCCCACTCCGCGCGTGCTGATGGCTTTTGATGAGGAAGCTGCCCTGCAAGCGGTCGACGCAATTGGCTACCCCTGCGTGCTTAAACCAGTGGTTGGTTCATGGGGACGTCTGCTGGCCAAAGTTGACAATCATCACGCGGCCGAAGCCTTCATCGAACACAAAGCCACGCTAGGAGTCAACCACCAGGTTTTTTACGTCCAGGAA
>CAZLJB010000385.1:0-4097 GCA_964559195.1 uncultured Anaerolinea sp.
CCGATAAGCCCAATATACCTGCTTCGCTATCCCCGGTGGATGCCGTACTCAAGCTGCTGTCCACCGAGAACTGGATGGATCCAAAAGATATCGAAGCGGCACTTAATATTTACTGCTTCGGGGCAAAAATCCCACCTGCTGTGAAGTTATTGGAAGTGGGTTGGAGCCTGGGATTTTTATTCCAATTGAAAATCAACGGCGCGAGCTATTATCGACTTTCTTCTCTGCTAAATCCACTGCAAAGCGGTCAGCCAATCCCTGAAAAATTGATTTGGGCCGATACAATCTCCAGGCCTGGCTCAATCATTATTGATCTCAACCTGGTGCCTCTCACCGATCTTGAAACGCTCAATGCCCTGACTGATCTGGCCTTGGATAATGGAACTCTGCTTGCCATTCCAAGTCTTATCAAACTGGGGCGAGCCAATCCGCTGAAACGCAACTCACAGCTTGCGCTCTGGTTGGCAAATCAAGTCCCTGCTTTTAGCAGCACCCTGGAAACTGTCAAAGCCAGATGGGGAAAAACCATCCTGCACGAAAACCTGCTCTTTGCCAGGGTTCAGGACCTGAGCCTGCGTGTGCAGCTTGAGCGTGAGCTCAAAGACAAAGTGGTTGTATTAAGCGAACACTTCATCGCCTTTCCAATCGAATCACGCGCAAATGTTGAAAAAGTACTCAAAAAAACCGGCTTTGTTACAAAAACCATTAAAGCATAAACCGCATGTTTACCAACATTGACTCCAAACCCCTTGAAGAAATCTCCAACACGCGCGACATATTACGCGATCTATTCGTATACCTGGATTATGCCCGTCAGCACAGCATCAAACGCATGACCCGTACCAATGCGATTCCACGCTCTGACCTGGTGCGTCTGGCAAAATTACTGGATCTTGAGCCACCCGAAAAAGATGATTGGATGGTTGCCAGACCTTATTGGATTACCTTTCTGGATCGACTGGCCCTTAGAATGAACCTGGTTTCATACGATGTGAAGGGTGAATATCGTGGTTACTCAAGCGCAGATACATCGTTTATTGATAATTATGTAGTCATAAACGAAGCTCAACTTTACAAGTTTTTCGAGCTGACCCCGGTAGAACAAGAAAAAGGCATCCTCGACGCCCTCAATCGAGCTAAATCCAATCATTCATACGATGACGCCAGTTTTAATGAGTTTTTTCATTATGGCCCGTTTGGTTTTTTAGATACCTTTGATGGCTGGGGTTCAGGAACGGGGATTATGCCCTTGCTCAACTTCCCCGAAATACGTCTATTTTTATTGGGCATATTAAAAATTTGTCCAACTGGCCAATGGCTCAGCACGCAATCACTGATTGCCTACCTGAAAGCCAACCACCCACATTTCCTGATCCCGGACACTATTTCAAAAACCGACCGGTGGGGCAAACCAATGGGGCGCTATGACAATTTTCACGAAGGCAGCCAGTACGAAGCTCGTGACAAAATGATCCCAGTCGATGCTCCTGATGCATTCGAACGAGTGGAAGGCCGGTATGTGGAACGATTTCTCGAATACATACCATTTACGATGGGCCTGGTAGATTTGGCCTACAGCCGCGAACAAACCAAAGGCATCATCCCATCGCTTGGTTACCTGAAAGCCATGCGTATCAACGAGCGCTTTGTAAGCCTGATGGGCGGCGAATCCGTTCTGCCAAAAGTTACCATCCAACCAAATTTTGATGTCATCATCGAATCTAATTTCTACCCTGCCAGGGTACTGAGCCAGGTGGCCACACTTGGTGAGCGCATGTCGAATAACAACAGCGGACATGGCGCCTACGTGGGCATCTTTCAACTTAAGAAAACGGCTGTGGCTGCCACGCTTGCAAAACAACCTGACCTGGATATCCCGGCCATGTTAAAAAAACTAAGCGGGCGTGACCTGCCGCCAAATGTCCAGATCGAACTCGAAGAATGGGCTGACCACGCTGACCAGTTCACACTTTATGAAGGTTTTTCCCTGCTCGAAACGAACGATCTTCCAGTAGAAGTAGAAAAATTCCGCTCTGAAAAAATAAGCCCCAGCCTGAATCTGGTACGCAGTCCAGACAAGGTATTCCTCATTCTCGAAAACAGGCAACAGATTCCACTCTGGGCCCGGCATTTCGAGCATGACTTTGCTCTGCTTCCAGAAGACGCCACCAGCCTGTTCCCCAGGGAAATTCCGGAGACGAACGATCCAAAAGTGGCACGGCCGGTTAAGATTAACAAGGTTGTCACGATCAGCTATAAATTCCCGGCTAAGGAATCCTTCGATGCCTTTCGAAAAACCCTGGCAGAATTACGCTGCCCTTTTCTAGTAGAGATCGAAAATAATATCATCAGAATCCAGACCAGGGATCAGGGAAAATTTGACGAGGCTGTCAAACAAATGGAAGATGATTTTATTTTCGAGATTGAATAACCCATGCCATCCCCAGCCAATCCATTGATCGTCCAGGGTGATAAAAGCCTGCTGCTTGAAGTCCAGAACGAGCAGTATGAAGCCGCTCGCGATGCGCTGGCACGCTTTGCCGAACTGGAAAAATCGCCAGAGTATATTCATACCTACCGTATCACACCGCTGTCGCTGTGGAATGCAGCCTCCTCCGGATTAACCGCCGCCCAAATCCTGGCCGACCTGGAAAGTTTTTCTAAATACGGTCTGCCCTCCAATGTGGTCCGCGATATCGAAGAATATATTGGGCGTTATGGCCGGGTCAAGCTCATTCAAGAAGGGGACAACCTGATTGTGACCAGCGCGGATGAGACGCTGATGGTGGAAATCCTCAATCATAAAAGCACCTCGCGCTACTTGCATGGCCGGCTGGATGCGCGCCGGGCCCTGGTCGCTCCCGGCCGGCGCGGGCATCTGAAGCAAGCCCTGTTACAGATTGGCTACCCTGCTGAAGACCTGGCTGGCTATGTAACGGGTGATAATTTACCGGTACAACTGAGGCATCATTCCCAGACCGGCAAACCTTTCCAACTGCGCCGTTACCAGAGCGAGGCAGCCGAAGTATTTCACGCGAGCGGGTCGGCACGCGGTGGCAGCGGCGTGGTGGTGCTGCCCTGCGGGGCAGGTAAAACAATTGTGGGCATGGCTGCCATGGCCCAGCTGCAAACCTCAACTTTGATCCTGACCCCCAACACGGTGGCGGTGCGCCAATGGATCAATGAACTGATCGATAAGACCTGGCTGACCGAGGATCAGGTGGGTGAATACACCGGCCTGCAAAAAGATATTCGCCCGGTTACAGTCAGCACTTACCAGATTATTACCTACCGCAAACGGGGTTCAACGGATGAGTTCCCTCATTTTGGCCTGTTCAGCGCACGGAACTGGGGGCTGATCATCTATGACGAGGTACACCTGCTGCCCGCACCTGTTTTCCGTATCACCGCCGAAATCCAGGCTCGCCGGCGTTTGGGGCTGACTGCCACACTGGTGCGTGAAGATAATATGGAAGGTGATGTATTTTCGTTGATTGGACCTCAAAAATACAACGTACCGTGGAAGGACCTTGAAAAACAAGGCTGGATCGCAACCGCAGTCTGTCATGAAATCCGCGTGCCGTTGGACGAGAGCGCCCGCATGGAATATGCCATCGCCCCACAGCGTGAAAAATATTCAATTGCCGCACACAACCAGCGCAAACTGCCCATTTTGCAAACTATTCTTAAACGACATGCCGGTGAAAATATCCTGGTGATCGGGATGTACTTGGACCAATTGGATCAGGTGGCGGCACTTTTGCAAGCGCCCCTGATTAATGGCCAAACCCCGGTACGCGAAAGGGAAAAACTTTACGAGCAGTTTCGCAAAGGAGAAGTCAAAATCCTGGTTGTTTCGAAAGTTGCCAACTTCAGTATCGACCTGCCAGATGCGAGCGTAGCCATTGAAATTTCGGGCACTTTTGGCAGCCGGCAAGAGGAAGCTCAGCGCCTGGGCCGAATTCTACGTCCCAAGAACGATGGTGCCATGGCTAATTTCTACACAGTTGTAACACGCGAAACGGTTGACCAGACCTTTGCAGCAAACCGGCAGAGATTCCTGACTGAACAGGGCTACAAGTACGAAATTTTATACG
>CAZLJB010000386.1:0-4088 GCA_964559195.1 uncultured Anaerolinea sp.
GACAATCTGGCAGCGCTGGGCTGGGCTGGAGAGGGGATGCTGACCGGCTGTGCGACCGCCAGGGTTGCGGGTTGGAGAACCCGGTTGAACAGCAGGCTGCCTACCAGGACGGCGACTGCCAGCAGGCTCCAGGCAACCCAGACCCACAGACTCGAGACTGGCTGGTGCTTACTCCCGGGCAGGCTTTTCCTGGGTGCATGCTGGTAATGGGGACAAGCAGGGTGTTGGCCGGCCAGGCAGTTTTCCCTTTGTTGGGAAAATGGGATTGGGGCTGGTTTTTTGGCGATGTAGCACAGGTTTCGTTCAGATGGAAACCCGGCGGCGGTTTGGGTATCCCCTACCAGTCCCAGGTATGGGCAATTATTCACATTGATGGTCCTTTAGCAACCTGACCTGAAACTACTGGCTGGGTGTTTTCCCAGGTTAGAAAGAAAACTCACAAAGCAGGGAAAACCACCGATTTTAATTCGGCCAGGCGGCATCATGGATTCTTGTAACCGTCGAGCGTCTCGGGGGTGTTTGTGACTTTTTTGGGTCTCCAGAATAAAGTTCCAAGCGACCAGCCGCTGGATTTACCGGGATGCCTGGAACTATTTTTAGCGGTCACGGAATCATAATAAGCATAGGCGCCCTTGTAATAGGCAGTGTAGTGACGGTAGCCGCCGTAATAATAAGGCCGGTTGCGCGGGATGCGGTTCATCACGACCCCCACGAGGCGGGCGCCCGAACGCTTCAACTGCTCGAGGGTCGAGAGCGCGGCGTCCGAAGGGGTCTTGCCAGGCCGGATGACGAGTAGAACCCCATCCATGCGGGCAGCCAGGATGGAGGCGTCCGCCACCAGGAAGGGCGGGGCATCGACGATGACGATATCGGCGGTCTTCCTGGCAGTGTTGAGGATGGTTTCCATCTTTTTGGAACCCAGCAAATCAGCCGGGTTGGGTGGGATATCGCCGCTGGTGACGATGCACAGGTTGGGGTCGCGCCAGGGGCGGGTGACATCCGTCAGCGTGGTAGCATCGCGGAACAGGTCGCTCAGCCCGGCCCGGTTGGATAAACCAAAGAAGGTATGAATATGTGGGCGGCGTAAATCGGCATCCATGAGAATGACATGTTTGCCGCTTTGGGCCAGGCTGACAGCCAGGTTGGCGGCCACCGTGGATTTACCTTCGCTGGGGTGGACACTGACCACCAGCAGGGTTTTGATCGGTTTGTCGACCCCGGCGAATTCCAGGTTGGTACGCAGGCTGCGGAAGGCTTCAGAGATGGGAGAGCGCGGATTTTCGGAAACATAGGGCGTTGCCTGCTTGCCATGCTCTATCTCGGCGATGTAGCCAATGACCGGCAGCCCGAGCACCTGGCTGATCTGTTCGGCGGTTTTGAGGGTATCGTCGAGGTATTCGATCAGGAAGACCAGCGCGCCTGCCAGCATCAGCCCCACCAGCGCGCCCAGCAGGGTATTGACCGGTACTTTGGGCCGGATGGGCTCGAGCGGCGCAGCGGCCGGTTCGATTGAGATGATGTTGGAGGTGCTGTTGAGGCGTGCCAGGCGGATGTTCTCATAGCTGCTGAGCAGGTTGGCACGGATTTGTGAATAAAGCGCCAGGGTTGATTGGGTTTGCAGGGCGCTGGCGTCGCTCTGAAGGGGGTTTTTGCCCAGGATGACCAGGTTGGCGTAAATCTGGCTGTACTGATCATAGGTGTTTTGGAGCTGACCAAGCTGAAATTCTTTCTCATTGATTTTGGAAATTGTGAGCGGGTTGGGGGTTGGCGTGGCATAGCCAACTTTTTCAACTTTATTCAGCGCCGTGATTTCATCCTTCGTGGAAAGGATCAAGCTTTGCAGCCGGCCCATTTCCGCCCGGGTCTTGGTGATGTTGTCCTGGAGCTGTGCATCCGAAGTGGCGCTGGACTGGTTTTGCAGATTGGTGATCTGGGTCTCAATCTGGCTGATCTGGGTCCTGAGGCTGTTTTCAGAATCAGAGAAGCGGGCAGCCTGTTGTTCGCTGTTCCTTTTGATGAAGACTTCGACCAGGTTGTTGGCGATATCCGCGCTGCGCTGGGGGCTGCCGTCCTCCACGCTGATGTCGATTAGCTGGGTGTTGGGCAGGCTGGTGATGCTGATCTTGAGCGGGTCAAGCTCAAATCCCAGGCGCTGCCTGGCCAGTTCCAGGATGGGACGGGTTTTGAGGATCTGGACATAGGTTTGAACCAGCTGTTGGTCGCTGATATAGGTGAAGTCAGTTCCGCTGCCCTTGGGAGCGCTGATGACCTGCACGCGGGTGGTGGCGCTGTAGACCGGGCTTTGGTAGATGCTGACGCCATAGGCGCTGCCGGCGCCCAGAAGCAACCCGATCACGAGAAACCAGGCCCAATGCTGCAGCAGGTTTAGATAATTTTTAGCGCCCATAGTAGCCAATCCTTTAGAAGATGAAATGAGTGACGGGTTGTTTGCCATTTGTCCCGCAGCAGGGCCCAAAGTCACTTTGGGTAACTTTCAGTAACTTTCAGTCACAGTTTTTAATTTAATTTTTTGTGACGGAGGGGGTAGCGAGGAAGGTTGTATAGTTGGGCGTGTTTCGACGGGCATTGAGGGTTGGTGCTTTTCTACCGCGCGGGTGGATCTTTTTTGGGTTGCGAGGACGGGGGATGGTTGGGGGGTCAGGTCTGGCATGGGTTTGCTCCTGTGATAGTTGTTGCTATTATGATTGTACGGAGTTTCCAGAGGTTATAGGTGTAGCTATTTTAACTGACAGATAGGTGGGGGCTGACTTCAGCGAGTGATGCCTGGGCGGCCTGGACGATGGCTGCGACGTCTGTTTCAGGCAGGCTGGCGTAGAGCGGCAGGGTTACTTCGCGCGGGGCCCATGTGCGGATGAGCGGGATGGCGGGGAGCTGCGCCCCGCCGGTGCGGTAGGCCTGGAAATCTGGCAGGATGGGGTAGTGGATGCTGGTCTGGATGCCGCGGGTTTTCATAGCGTTCATGAAATCCAGGCGGTTGACAGCTTCAGGCAGCAGGACGGGCAGGATGTGGCAGGCGGAAAGGCCGGGGTGCTGGGTAAAAGGCACAAGCAGCTCAGGCAGTTGTTCAGAAAGCAGGCGCTGGTAAAGCGCGCTGAGCTCACGCCGGCGCTGGTTGTTGCGGCTGAGCTTGCCGAGCTGAACCAGCCCGAGGGCCGACATGAGCTCGTTGGGGCGGTAGTTGTAGCCCAGCCCGGTGACATCATAGCTCCAGGCCTGCCCGCGGTGACGCTCCCAGGTCAGTGAGGTCATGCCGTGCGAACGCCAGCTGCGGATATTCTCGGCGGCCTGGTCACTATTGGTGGTGAGCATGCCGCCTTCGCCGGTGGCCAGGTTTTTGTTGGAGAAGAAGCTAAAAGCCGCCGCCAGGCCCCAGGCGCCCATTTTGATGCCGGCCAACTCCGCCCCGGGGGCGTGAGCGGCATCCTCGATCAGAAGCAGGCCATGTTTTTGAGCGATGGCCTGGATGGCTGGCATATCGCAGGCGTAACCGGCATAGTGCATGACCAGGATGGCACGCGTGCGCGGGCTGATCAAACTCTCAATCGAAGCAGGCGAAATGGTCAGGTCCTGCGGGCCGACGATATCGGCAAAGACGGGTGTGGCGCCGGTGTAGCGGACACAGGCGGCACTGGCCACAAAGGTCAGCCCGGGCAGGATGACTTCATCGCCGGGACCCAACCCGGCAGCCAGGCAGGCCAGGTGCAGGGCGACCGTGCCGTTGGCGACCGCAAAGGCATGCCGCACCCCGAGCGCCTGTGCGAAGGCCTGCTCGAAGCGCTGTGTGACCTGGCCCATGCTGAGCCATTTGCTGTGCAGAACCTCCAGCACGGCGGCTTCTTCCGCCTGGTCGTAGTCCAGGTCAAAGAGCGGGATGCGCCAGCTCATGGCTGCTCATCCTTTAGAAAGGCGGCGCGCATGCTGTCAAAATCCTGGATGGCGCGTTCGTAATCATCCGGGCGGCCGAGATCCTGCCAGTAGCCGGTGAAGGGATAACCGGCCACTTTCTGGCCGTGTTTGAGCAGTTCCAGGATCAGGGTCGGAAAGTCGAAAAAAGTATTGGGAGGGAT
>CAZLJB010000387.1:0-4062 GCA_964559195.1 uncultured Anaerolinea sp.
GTTCCCGCTTGACAATGCGCTGAATTGGGGTAAAATCACAGATATGAACGGACGTACGTTTTATCGAGATAAATATTACCAACCATAATGCCCACGCTCATAAACACGCAGGACTGTCAGGGTTTATGAGCGTGAAGGGGATAGATCATGGATACCCTCTTGACAGCCCTACTTGATCTTGATAATATACTTCCAAGTTGAAAATACATACGATTAGAAATATTCCACATGGAAATAATTTGGATGGAAATAAAACATGATGACCGTCGAGCAAAACACAAATGAGATGAAGGACATCTTCCAGCGCTTTTTCCGGATGCGGCACAGCATGCGGTTGGGGCTGCCCAAAAACATCGAGGACCTTAAAATACGCCTGCATCAGATTGCCAGCGGCAGTCCGGCGGAAAATAGCAATTACTTCGAGCTGTTCTTTAACGTTGGCAACGTGCTCACCCGCCAGGCTGAACCAATGGCAATGGGCAATCTGAGCCGCAGCCTGAACGTGCCGCTCAGCAGCGCCACGCGCATCGTTGACTGGCTGGTGTCCAACAATTTCGCCCAACGCCTGCCGGATCCCGATGACCGGCGGGTGGTGCTGGTCGTGCTGACCGAAGACGGCCTGGCGCTGTATCGCGAGATTGACAGCTTTTTTACTGAACGGATGGAAGGCATGTTGCGCGGCTTCACCCTCGAGGAACGCAGCACTTTCCGGGATCTTTTACTTAAAATTATCACCAATATGGAGCAGGAAGCCTGAAATCAATCAGGCTGGGAACCCAAAGGAGCCAGAAAAAATGCGACGTTTTCGAGCGATGATCAAAAAGGAAATTATCCAGATGCTGCGCGACCCGCGCACCCTGTTCATGATCTTTATCATGCCCATTTTGCAGTTGATGCTGATGGGTTATGCCAATAACAGCGATGTCAAGAACATATCGACTGTGGTCTTTGACCAGAGCAACACCACTGAAAGCCGCGATCTGATTTCGGCTTTCAAATCCACCGAATACTACGCCTTCAACTATATCGCCACCAGTGACACGGAAGTTAACAACCTGATCCAGGGCGGACAGGCCAAGGTGGGCATCATCATCCCGCCCGATTACAGTTCGCAGTTGGCTGCCGGGAAATCGGCCCAGGTGCTGGTCTTGATCGACGGCTCTGACCCGACCATTGCCAGTTCAACGCTCTCGGCTGCGCAGCTGGCCGGGCAGGCGCGCGGCGCCAAAATCCTGGCCAAGACATTATCCAGCCGGGGTTCCATACTGGGTACGAACGCTTCACCAGTGGATGTGCGCACGCGCGTGCTCTACAACCCCGATCTGCTGGGCGCCTACAACATCGTACCCGGTCTGATCGCCATAATCCTGTTCCAAACTACCGTCAACCTGACAGCCATGTCGATTGTGCGTGAGCGCGAACGCGGCACGATCGAGCAGTTGATCGTGACCCCCATCCGCAACTGGGAACTGGTGCTGGCCAAGATCATCCCTTACATCCTGGTCTCCTTCGCCAACACCATCCTGATATTGGTGATAGGCACCTTCTGGTTCCAGGTGCCCATCCGCGGCAGCCTGGTGCTGCTCTTCGTACTGACCGGCCTGTACTTGCTGCCCAACCTGGGGCTGGGGCTGTTGATCTCGACCATGGCAAAGACCCAGCAGCAGGCGCAGATGATGACCATGCCGATCATGCTGCCGTCCATGATGCTCTCGGGCTTCATCTTTCCGATGGCTTCGCTGCCGCTCTTCCTGCAGGCCGTCGGCTATATGCTCCCGCTTACGTACTTTATTATCATCCTGCGCAGCCTGGTCATCAAAGGCGCCGGCCTCGAGTTGCTGATTCCGCAAACCTTTGTGCTGATCGGCTTCTCGATCGTCCTGCTGACCCTGGCGGCACTGCGCTTCAAGAAGAGCCTGGACTAAGACATTTAGTGTTAAGGGCGGGAGACCCGCTCCACATCATCATAAATTACATTCAATTTTGTACGTAAAAAGGAACAAACCTCATGAAAAAATTTCGCTCTGTGTTCGTGATCTTTCTGGCACTGGCTGTAAGCCTGGCAGGCTGCTCCGGCGGCGCTACGGTTAGCAACCCACTGACTACCCTGACCGGCGGCACCAAAAGCACTGCCCTGACCGCTTCGGGCACCGTTGAAACCACCCAGATCCCCGTCGCGGCCGAATCCTCTGGGCGCATCCTGAACATCAAGGCCCAGGAAGGCGACACCGTCAAAGCTGGCGACGTGCTCTTCACCCTGGATAACACCCTGCTGCAGGCCCAGCGCGCGGCCACCTCCGCCAGCCTCGACAGCGCCAATATGGCTGTCGCCACCTCCAGGGCTGCCCTGGCTTCCGTCCAGGAACAATACAACATAGCTTTCAAAACCGCCATGGCCAAGGTGCGCACTGCCCGCACCCAGCCCTGGTACCAGGGCACCCCCAGCAATATGACCCTGCCGGCCTGGTATTTCACCCAGGATGAAACCATCGCAGCCGCCCAGACCGCCGTGGATTCCACGCAGGCTGCCTACCAGAAAACGCTGGATCACCAGACCATCGTCGAAGCTGCCGCTGCCAGCCTTGACTTCGTCAAGGCTGAAAACGACTTGGCCGCCTCGCAGGCCAGTTACGTCATTGCCAACGCCCTGTTCAACAAGGTACGCTATGGCAAAAACGTGGATGACATGACCCGCCGCCAGATCTTCCTGACCTTGAAGGACGCTCATCTGAATTCCAAGGGTATCAAAAACGTGTGGACCTCGCAAATCATCGCCATGGATCTGCATGACGCAGCCCAAACCATCTATGACGATGCCAAGACCGCCCTGAAGGATGCCCAGACCGCCTATGACGATGCCGTCACGACGCAGGCCGCCAAGGATGTGCTCAAGGCCCGCGCGCAAGCCAGCATCGCCCTGGAACATTACTACATTGCGATGGACTACCTGAACTCCAAACAGACCGGCGCGGCCTCCGACCCTGTTACGCTTGCCAGGCTGTCCCTGGATCAGGCCAAGTCTGCTGAAGCTCAGTCCGAGAACGCCGTCAAGCTGGCCCAGGCCAACCTGGATTTGATCGACGCCCAGATGGGCAAGATTTCCGTCACCGCCCCGGCGGATGGCGTGGTACTGACCCGCGCGGGTGAACCTGGCAGCGTGGTCAACCCCGGTGGCACCGTGCTAACCCTCGGCCGCCTGGATCAGCTCACCATCACTGTTTACATCCCTGAAACCCGCATCGGCGAAGTCGTCATCGGCGAAACTGCTACCGTCAAGGTGGACAGCTTCCCAGGTGAAACCTTCAACGCCGTTGTGAACTATATCGCCACCCAGGCCGAGTTCACCCCGCGCAACGTCCAGACTGTGGATGGCCGCAGCAACACCGTGTACGCCGTCAAGCTCCAGTTGGCAGATACCTCTGGCAAACTCAAACCCGGCATGCCCGCCGATGTGACCTTTACTCCGGGCAAGTAGAGCCATTTTCCTAAGTCATTGCGAGGAGCGCTCTGATTTGCTAAGCAAATCGCGACGCAGCAATCTCCTTCAAACCTGGGGGATTGCCGCGGCAGAAGAACACCGCCTCCTAATGACCAAAACAAAAAAGGCTCCTTTTCGTGTATTTCGTGTCGTTCGTGGTAACTGATCTTCCTCTCCAAATGACATAATTGTCATCTCATCATCGAGTACCACCGAAGGCGGTATGTACGAATCTCGCAATGACATAAAGTTGAGAGTAAACCTTGGAATCTGAATTTTTATTGGAAACGAAAGAGCTCGTCAAAACCTTCGGCAGCCTGCGCGCTGTGGATGGGTTAAATCTACAGGTGCGCCCGGGCGAGATGGTTGGCCTGGTTGGGCCGGACGGCGCCGGAAAAACCACCGCCATGCGTCTCTTGTGCGGGGCGCTGCACGCCACCAGCGGCAGCATCCGTTTGGCCGGCTTCGATTACCCCGGCCAGGTTGAAAAAGCCCGCAGCGAGATCGGCTATCTGGCCCAGCGCTTCAGCCTGTACGGCGACCAGATCGGAAGAGCGTCGTGTAGGGAAAGAGTGTTCAGAGCC
>CAZLJB010000388.1:0-4050 GCA_964559195.1 uncultured Anaerolinea sp.
CGGCCCAGAAAAAAGTGGAACGCCTGCGCATGCTGGCTGAATACAATGAAAAACGTGACAAATGGGAAGCCGAAAATCATATCGATGAAGTGGTGGATGTCAATGACATCGCCGATGTAGTTCATCAATGGACCGGCATTCCTCTGACCCAAATGCTGGAGACCGAAGCCACAAAACTGCTTCAAATGGAAGCCCGTCTGCACGAACACATCATCGGCCAGGATGAGGCCATTCACGCCATTTCAGATGCCATTCGACGGGCTCGCTCCGGTCTGAAGGACCCCAAGCGCCCAATCGGTTCTTTCATCTTCATTGGGCCAAGCGGTGTTGGTAAAACCGAGCTGGCCAAAGCCCTGGCAGCCTTCATGTTTGATGATGAAGACGCGTTGGTGCGGATTGACATGTCAGAATACCGTGAACAACATACCGTCAGCCGCCTGTTTGGCGCGCCTCCCGGCTATGTGGGCTACGAAGAAGGTGGTCAACTGACAGAGGCCGTCCGACGCCGTCCTTACCGGGTGTTGTTATTTGACGAAATCGAAAAAGCGCATCCCGAAGTGTGGAATGCCTTGCTGCAAATCCTGGATGATGGTCGCATGACGGATGGTCAGGGTAATACAGTCGATTTCAGAAACACAGTCTTGATCATGACCAGCAACCTGGGCACAGAGTATGTGCGCAAGGGTGGCACCCTGGGCTTCCTGCAGCAAAATTCAGATGATGAAGAACGCACAGCCCACGACAAGATCGAAAAAGCCCTCAAGGGCGCCTTCCGTCCTGAATTCCTGAACCGCATCGATGATGTCATCATGTTCTCGCCACTCTCGGTTGAACAGATGGAAAGCATCGTTGACCTGCAATTAAAGGAAGTTCAGGATCGCCTGAACGAATACAAAGTAAATATCGCACTGACACCGGCTGCCCGCACCTGGCTGGCGAAACAAGGCTATGACCCGGCCTTCGGTGCGCGCCCACTGCGCAGGGCTATCCAAAAATTTGTCGAAAGCCCGCTTTCCATCGAACTGTTGGGTGGCAAATTCAGCGGCGGAGGCACAGTCCAGGTGGATGTGGACGATAACAAGATCGTCTTTAATAAGACATAATTGAAACTATAAACCTTCGCCGCGCAAAGCGCGGCGAAGGTTTATAGAAGTCTGCAATTCTCAGGTTGGTTTTTTCAGAGGGGTTTGGTGTGTATATCTGAAGTCAAGCTTCGGATAAACACACCAAACCCCTTTTTTATTAAACCCCTATTAGGAATTGCTGGTTTTTGGTTTATATCCGTCATTTATAGTGGTTAATCAGGTAAAATTTATCTTTTACTCTCGTGAGGACAACTATGCAAAATAATGGGAAGAACTTCTTTACATCTGTGACCGGGATCATCACTATCATCATCTTGATCCTGTGCTGCTGCTGCTTTGTCTTCCTGGCCGGCGGCCTGGGTGGAGCCTATTACATCAACACCCAACTGACACCTTCAGCCATGGAGGCCACACCCTTTAAATTTAATTTTGACACATCCACCGCCACCCCCGAAGTGCCACCCACACCCATCGAGATCACGCGCGTACCGGTTGAAAACATACCCACCGAGACCATCAAAACACTCCAGGAAAATATCGTGCCGGTCAATGATCCGCGCGAACTGGCCTGCCGCCTGTCAGGGAAATGCAATATTCCCGAAACACTGCCAAGCGGCCCTTACCAGGCCGGAGAGAAAAAATCTTTCTGGGTCACAAATTCTGACGATGCCAAGAGCTTTCAAATCCAGTCCACCTTGAAGTACGTCACCCCGCATGCTTACTTCTGGGTTCAGGATGGAGTCAACTATAACAAATCCGAAGCCAAAGCCCTGGTAGACGCCTTTGAAACAAAAATGTACCCCACCGACCGGGAATTTTTCGGAAGCGAATGGTCTCCCGGGGTGGATGGCGATATCCATATTTACCTGTTGTACACGCGAGGCATCGGCGGCTCCGTGGCCGGCTACTTCTCTTCCCCCGATGAATATCACCCGGATGCCCAGAAATTCTCAAATGCACATGAAATGTTCGTCTTCAATGCCGATAATTCTGCATTGGGGGATACCTACACCTACGGCGTGCTGGCCCACGAATTCCAACACATGATCCATTGGAAACTGGATCGCAACGAAACATCCTGGATCAATGAAGGCTTCTCAGAAGTAGCTGTGCTGCTGAATGGCTATTACGTCAGCAGCGCCGCCTCTGAATACGCTATGAATACAGACATGCAATTAACGGATTGGGGGCCTGATCCTGGCACCAACGGCCCGCATTACGGCGCCAGTTTCCTGTTCCTGACCTATTTCCTGGATCGCTTCGGGGCAGACGCCACCAAGGCCCTGGTCAAAGACCAGCAAAATGGTATGGAAAGCATCGATGACATTCTAAGTTCAACCAATGCCACGGATAGCCAGACCGGGCAGCCAATCAAGGCCGTGGATGTCTTCATGGATTGGGCGGTTACCAATGATATCCTGGATGGCTCAGTGGGTGATGGACGCTATGTTTATCATAATTTCGCAAACGCACCCAAAGTGAATGAAACACAAACGGTTACAGATTGCCCGACTTCCATCACCACTACCGTCAAACAATTCGGGGTCGATTATATCCACTTCAACTGCAGTGGACAATATACCCTGCGGTTTGAAGGCGCCACCCAAACCGGTTTGCTGCCTGTGGATGCCTTCTCAGGCAAGCAGGCCTTCTGGTCAAACAAGGGTGACGAATCGGATATGACCCTGACCAAAGAATTCGATTTCAGCAATGCGACTGGCCCTTTGACCCTGAAATTCCATACCTGGTATGACCTGGAAAAAAATTATGACTATGTCTTCCTGGAAGCTTCCAAGGATGGGGGCAAAACCTGGCAGATCATCAAAACTCCTTCAGGAACCGACACCAATCCATCTGGTAATTCTTATGGTTGGGGTTACAACGGTAAAACCAATTCGTGGATTGAAGAATCGGTCGACCTGAGCCAGTTCAAAGGCCAGAAAGTCCAGATCCGCTTTGAATATGTCACAGATGCAGCCGTCAATGGCGAAGGCTTTATGCTGGACGATGTCTCTGTGCCGGAGATCAACTATGCAACTGATTTTGAAGCTGACGACGGCGGCTGGCAGGGATCCGGATTTGTGCGGGTCGAAAATATCCTTCCACAAACCTTCCGCCTGGCGCTGATCAATCACAACGGCACAACCACAGTCCAGACCATCCCGGTCAACGCCGACCAAACCGCCGAAATCAAGATCGATTTGAGTGATGCCGTTCTGGTTGTCAGCGGCACTACACCATTCACCCGCGAAGATGGGCATTACTCCGTGACAGTGAAGTAACCCACCCGTTCTCGGGAGTATTCAAAAGGTTTTAAATATGAACCCTTATATTCCTATTCCGCAGGAAGATCTGATCAAACTTTTATTGGCAGTTCTGCTCGGTGGACTGCTTGGTCTGGAACGCGAAATGCACGCCAAGGCCGCCGGTTTGCGAACCATCACGCTCATCACGGTTGGCGCGACCCTGTTCACCATGCTTTCTCTTGATTTTAAAGATGATCGTGTTATTGCAAATATCGTCACCGGCGTCGGCTTTTTAGGCGCGGGGTCGATCTTATTCTCTGAAGGACGTCTGAAAGGTCTGACCACCGCCTCTTCGGTCTGGGTGGCAGCCGCGCTTGGCATGGCCATCGGGCTGGGTGAGTATTGGCTGGCTCTGATATCCGCACTGGTTGTATTTGGCATCCTGTGGATATTTGCCTGGGTTGACCGGTTGGTTGATGTATTGGGGCGCGAGATCCGCACCTACGACATCACCTACATCGCCAGCAAAAACAAGCAGGAACAGATCGAAGCAGCCATTGCTGAGTGTAAATTAACGATCATCCGCAGGCGGCGTATGAAAGTGGGTGAGAACCTGCTGCAGGGCATCTGGGAACTGCGTGGAGCCTTGGCCCGGCAAACCAGGTTTTCCGACATCATGCTGGCCGACTCGGAAGTGGTCGAATTGAAATATTAGCCAG
>CAZLJB010000389.1:0-4050 GCA_964559195.1 uncultured Anaerolinea sp.
CTGCCATCGCCCGCTTCCTCGAGCATGCCGACCAACGCATCAAGCGCTACATCCGCGCCAAACAGAAATTGATCAAGCTGCTCAACGAGCAAAAGCAAGCCATCATCCAGCAAGCCGTCACCCGCGGGCTCGATCACAATGTGCGTCTCAAGCCATCAGGAGTCGAGTGGTTGGGAGATGTGCCGGATCATTGGGAAGTTTGGCAGATCAGGTTTTTTGCAAAAGTAGGTAACGGTTCTACTCCTTCCAGAGGAAATCCAAGTTATTGGACCAGCCAGGGTTTCCCCTGGTTGAATAGTTCCAGTGTTAATCAGAGGATCATCCATGAAGCGGATCAATTTGTTACGGAAGTAGCGTTAAAAGAATGCCACTTACCCATAGTTACTCCTGGAAGCGTGTTGATAGGTATTACTGGGCAGGGAAAAACACGAGGAACTTCAGCAATTTTAGGTTTTGAAGCTACGATTAATCAGCACATCGCATTTGTAAATCCCCGAACGACCATGGTTTCATCGGAATTTTTGCAAATTGCTTTCACGGGAGCATATAAATATCTAAGATCAATCAGTGATGATTCTGGTAGCACAAAAGGCGCTCTAACATGTGAAGATTTGAAACATTTCCAAATAGCATTTCCACCAAGAGAAGAGCAAGATCTATTGGTAAAAGCAATAAATTGTCAAATTAGAGAAACTGACAATGCAATAGACAAGATCGAGAAAGAAATCAGCTTGCTTCAAGAATACCGCACCCGCCTGATCGCGGATGTCGTCACCGGCAAGCTGGATGTGCGCGCCGCGGCGGCAGCTTTACCCGATCCAGTTTTTGAAGACGAACCCCTTACAAAACTGGACATAGATGAAGATTTGAATGACAATGATGACTTGAGTGAAATCTCTATGGAGGCGTCAGATGAATGAAAATAACCCGCCAGGTTCTGTGCTGCTGCACGCCATTACGCCCCATAACCTTCTATCATTTGGCCCCGATAGCTTGTCGCTGCAAATACGCGCGTTGAATGTGATTGTAGGCCCCAATGGCTCTGGCAAATCGAACCTGATCGAATCCGTCGCCTTGCTGCGTTCCACCGCCAGGGATCTGCGAGCTGCAATCCGCAAAGGCGGGGGCGTGAATGAGTGGATTTGGAAAGGTAATTCTGACCAGCCAGCCTCGCTTGAGGTGGTCATCACCTACCCTAAAGGCACTCAGCCCCTGCGCCATGTGGTTACTTTCCGCGCTGAAAACCAGGCTTTCAGGCTGGAAGACGAACGGATTGAAGATGAAAGACCCGTTTCGGGCCAAAACGGGCCGAATTTTTATTACCGCTATCAACATGGCCATCCCGTTGTTGGATCTGCTGCAAACCAAAATCAATCGACGCTCGATGATGTGACCCCGGACGAATCCATCCTTGTCCAGCGCCGCGATCCCGAAACTTTCCCTGTCATTACCTATCTCGCCAGCGTTTATGACAGGATACGAATTTACCGCGAATGGCAATTTGGCCGCAATACCATCTTTCGCAATCCACAACAATCCGATTTGCGTAATGACCGCCTGGAAGAAGATTTTTCAAATCTGGGCCTATTTCTAAATCGTCTTAGACGCATTCCTCTTGCTAAAAAAGCGATTCTGGATGGACTTCGTAATCTTTACGATGGATTGGATGACTTTGATGTCAGCATCGAGGCTGGCACAGTACAATTATTCCTTACAGAAGGAAACTTCACCATTCCTGCCACACGTTTGTCTGATGGTACGATTCGTTACCTGTGCCTGTTGGCCATTTTATGCGATCCCAATCCCCCGCCTCTCATCTGTATCGAAGAGCCTGAGCTGGGTTTGCATCCCGACATCTTGCCTAAATTAGCAGACTTACTGATTGAAACATCCCAGCGCACACAACTGATCGTCACCACTCATTCAGATATCATTGTGGATGCGCTCACAAAAACCCCAGAGTCGGTTTTGATTTGCGAAAAACATGCAGCCAAAACACAAATAAATCGTTTAAATGCTGACAACCTGAAAGAATGGCTGAATACCTACCGCTTGGGTGAGTTGTGGACTCGTGGAGAATTGGGAGGAACTCGCTGGTGACCAATATCAAGTTGTATGTTGAAGGTGGTGGTGATAGCAAAGAGCTGCATTCGCGCTGCCGTGAGGGCTTTCGAAAACTTCTTGAAAAGTCCGGCTTCGCAGGAAGAATGCCTTGCATTGTCGCCGGAGGTGGGCGTGGCACGACCTTTGACCTATTCCGAACAGCTGCCTTAAATTCGACACCAAATGAGTATCCGATCTTGTTGGTGGATAGTGAAGACCCTATTCCAGAGCCACGTACCACATCCTGGGAACACCTCAAGGTACGCGACGACTGGGATCGTCCTCATAAAATGGAAGATGATCAAGCCCAATTGATGGTTACTTGTATGGAAACTTGGATTATGGCAGACCTGGCAGCTCTCCGTACTTATTTTGGAGCCAGGTTAAACGAAAACCCACTGCTCTCGACCAAAGATCTTGAGATCCGCCATCGTCAGGCTGTGCAAGATTCACTGGTTGCAGCCACTCGAAATTGTAGCAAAACATACACCAAGGGAGAACGATCTTTTGAAGTTTTGGCAGAATTGAATCCTGAGACGCTTAGAGCGCACTTACCTCATTTCGTGGCCCTGATTACCGCGCTTGAAAAACACCCCTGATGCGGAAATCCAATTATGAAAACTGATACCAGCGAAAAGGGTCTCGAACGCCTGATCTGCCTTGCCCTGACCGGCTCGCCTTGCGAACCCGGATCGGCCAAAGCCGCCAGCGACCAGGCCGCGCCCTATGGCGGCAGCGGTTGGTTCCCCGGCGACCCCGCCGATTATGACCGCGACTACGCCGTTGACCTGCTTCATCTGACCGCCTTCATCCAGGCCACCCAGCCCAAACTGGTCGAAGCGCTCGACCTGCCCCACGACAGCCCAACCCGCCGCAAGTTCCTATCCCGTCTGCAGGGCGAGATCAGCAAAAACGGCATCGTGCATGTGCTTCGGAGTGGGGTTCAACACGGCCCCCCGCCTGGGGTCTCGCTTTTCTATGCCAGCCCATCACCCGACAACCAACTTGCCGTCGAACACTTTGCCGCTAACCGCTTCTCGGTCTCGCGCCAACTGCGCTACAGCCGCGATGAAACCCGGCTCGCTCTCGATCTGTGCCTGTTCATCAACGGTCTGCCCGTCGCCACCTTCGAGCTCAAAAACAACCTGACCAAGCAAACCGTGGCGGATGCCGTCCAGCAGTACAAAGTGGATCGCGATTCCCGCGAAAAACTCTTTGAGTTTGGGCGCTGCCTGGTGCACCTCGCCGTCGATGACCAGGAAGTGCGCATGTGCACGCATCTGCAGGACAAGGTCTCCTGGTTCCTGCCCTTTAACCTGGGTTGGAACGATGGCGCCGGCAACCCGCCCAACCCGGATGGCCTCAAAACCGATTACCTTTGGAAGAAAGTTCTCAGCCCCCAAGGGCTGACCGATATCATTGAAAATTACGCCCAAGTTGTCAGCACGAAGGACAAAAAGACCGGGCGCAAGAAATCCGTGCAGATTTTTCCGCGCTACCACCAATTGGATGTGGTGCGTAAGCTGCTGGCAGACGCCGGGCAGCGTGGCTGCGGTCACCGCTACCTGATCCAGCACTCGGCTGGCAGCGGCAAGTCAAATTCAATAGCCTGGCTGGCGCACCAATTGATTGGGTTGCAAACTGCTGGACAATCCACTTTCTATTCCATCTTCGTCGTCACCGACCGCGTCCTGCTCGACAAGCAAATCCGAGACACGATCAAACAATTTGCACAGGTCAGGTCCACCGTAGGAGCCGTCACGGAAGGTTCAGCCCAGTTACGCGAGTTCATCGAGTCTGGCAAAAAGATCATTATTTCCACCGTCCAGAAATTCCCTTTTATCCTGGATGAAATCGGCAACCAGCAGCGTGGCAAGAAGTTTGCCATCATCATCGACGAAGCCCACTCCAGCCAGGGCGGCAAGACCTCCGCGGCCATTTCGATGG
>CAZLJB010000390.1:0-4044 GCA_964559195.1 uncultured Anaerolinea sp.
GTTAGCCCTTGTGCGTGGTGGAACAACACAACTTCTGCCATTTTCTAATATCCTTTCTTCAACTGCTATATAACTGACGCCCACCGGTTTGCGTCGCGTAGCGTGGCGCTGGGGCGGGCGTGGACTCTGTTTGGGAGCAGAAAAAACCCGAAGCCACGCTTTGCGAAATGCTTGACGCGAAGCGTGCCGCAGAATCCCCAGCGTCCAATGCAACCGACCCTGCCGCTTTGCGGCATTCCTGTACCTGGGCAACAGATGAGTTTCTCTGGGCGCTGTGTTGGGCGGCTTAGGGATTTTAAGAGTCCATTTTATAGTTAGCCCTACCCACTTACCAACACTAATTCTTCAGTTTTGCGACTGTCTTTTTAACGGCTTCTTTGTTGGTGGTAGCGATATAATCAAACTTTGTCACAAACTTGGTTGAATCGAAATAGTATTCTCGATCAAATTGATAACGCATTTCATATATTTCTTTAAGAACTGGAACGAATAGCCCTAAGGCTGCCATACCCAAACCAGGCAGAACTTGCACCTCAGCAGAAGTACTCATCTCGTCTGCAAACAACTTGACCCACTCTCTTCCGGTCAGGGCGTTGCTATCGACTGGTAAGTTCCAAACCTGATTGAATGCTTCTGGCGCGTTCCCTAAAATGGCCGTTCCTTTTGCCAAATCAGGCGCAAAACCCGTGGTGTGAACGACATCGGCATTACAGAACCACTGAGCTTTCTTACCCTTTGACAAGTTGTCGTAGATCAAGTTCATGAGGAGGCTCTTATCCTTTATAGGCCCGAAAAAGTCAGGGGCTCTGGCAAGGATTGCAGTTAACTTGCCCTTTTCGACACTTTCTAGAATATATTTGTCAACGTAGGCGCGAACTTCCCCTTTTTTGCTGCTGGGGCTGATAGGTGAGCTTTCCGTGATGCTCTTAACGTTGTCACCACCAATGGCATAGACATTGTCAAAGAAAACCAGCTTAGATTGGTGCCTAATGCACGCCTCAACCACATTCCTGATGAGCGGCGGCCACTTCTCTTGCCAGAGCTTTGTGTTGTAATCGTAACCCAAAGTCAAGTAACAAATTACGCTTCCTTGAACTGCTTGTTCTACTTGTTCCTGTACCGACAAGTCGGCCGAAAACAAGCTGTCGGTATCGTTGACTTTTTTGGGGTTTCTACTTACTAACCTAATCTCATTGGTGAACTTACTAAGAGCTTTGGCTAACTCCGTACCGATTGCACCACCTGAGCCTAGAATCGTTTGCATTTTATTCTCCTTAGTATGATATTGTCGTCCCATGTCTGCTGCCCAACGGTTTGCTTTTCTGGCGCAAGTAGGTCGGAGGCAGACAACGCTCGAAAACGGAATCTTGATGATGCGTTGAAAGATACCAAAAAACACGTCGAATCTCACTTGTCAGCTGCACGCTGCGTTGGGCATTGGTACCCTATTTGCTTTGTATCCCTCCCTCTTCAGTTAGAAACAGCTTTAACCAAGGCTTTTACGCCAGCGTTCTTGGGTATCTTGCCAATTGTTTTGATAATCTGACCGTTTGAAACAAAGTAAGTGAAATATTCGCTGGGAAGACTAATTTTCTTACCGGTTGGTTGAATAACGGGCACGTCCCGTAAGATGCCAGTATAGTCAATCACGCCGGTATGTGTTCCAGAGATGTTTACTTGCAGCTTCACCATCTCGTCGGTCTCTTCAAGAATCTTTTCGTTGAATTTGAAATCAGGTAAGGCACGTTTGCGTGGCTTGTGCATTCTGAGCGAATCTTTCTTGGTGATTTTTACAAATAGACTGATAGGAAAGGGAATCGTACCGCTCATTGTGTAATTGCTCGAAATATACGAGTCTGCCTTTCCCCAATCCCCAGCCTCAACTGCTCTGAGATGTTCTTGGACGATCTCTTTAGCTTTCATAGTGAGATTTCTCCTATTCAAAGCTGCTAGATTGCAAGGGCGACAGCCTTGCGGATGTAGGTCGGGTCGTCAAGCTGGTTGAGCATAAAATCGGCCAGGTCAGCGCGGGGTGTTTGATTGCCCCCGCGAATCGCGTATGAGACATCCACTCGACAGCGACCGGTCGCCGGACCGTCAGTGAGTGCGGCGGGGCGCACGCTGGTCCAATCTGTTTCACTCGCCATGACGATTTTTTCCATCTCGATCTGATCCTGGTAGATGTTTGCAAATATCCGCTTAAAGACCTGCTCAAAAACAAAGGGCAGATTCGGATCGTGCTGCGGATTCGTGCCCCCAGAGGTTACACAGATCAACCGCCGCAGCCCTACGCGTGCCATGGCTGCCACAATGCTGCGGGCGCTATCAGCATGCACGCTCGTTGCCGCACGGCTCATCGGCGCGCCAACCGCGGAGAGCAGCGCGGCTTGTCCGCTCACGGCGGCCTCAATGGTTTCTTGCTGATCAAAGAGTCCGTCTACAACTCGCAGACGTTCATGGCGGAGTGTGATTTGTTCGGGATGCCGCGCCACCGCGGTCACTATGTGTCCGCGCTCAAGCGCCTTATTGACGAGATATTGACCAGTTCGTCCAGTTGCGCCGAAAATGGCGATGTTCATGTTGGCTCCTTAAGAAATTAACGCGGCGATAAACCGGTCAACTCGGCGCTTATCTGCCATAGATGTTGGGCGGCGTCTTTATCGTATGAGATTGGCGAAGATTCAATCGGCTTGCACTTTTCAAAATACTTGCCGGTCACACCTTCCACTTCTGGCGCTGTAGCCAGATACAAACTGGTTTTGGCCCCTTCTTCCGGCGAGACGCCGATGAGTGTATTCATCAGGCGTTTGAGCAAACCTGCCGGGCCGGGGTTATTCAAGCCAAAGTTGCTTCTGACCAAACCCGGATTGAGAGCGTTGACGGTGACGTTTGTGCTCTCCAGCCGTCTTGCGAGTTCATAGGTGAAAAGCAGGTTGGCTAGTTTGGATTGAGGATAGGCGTTGAAACCTCCGGTTTGTAATTTATCAAAATCCAGGCTAGCTTGGTGGTGTACGAAAGAACTTAGATTGACAATGCGAGCCGGGGCGCTGGCTTTCAAAACGTCCAGCAAGAGCAGAGTGAGTAGAAAATAACTGAGGTGGTTGGTGGCAAACACCAATTCAACGCCATCTGGGCTGAGTTGACGTTGAAGAAGATTGATTCCGGCATTGTTGATCAGCACGTCCAAACGAGAATAGCGACGCTTGAACTCCTCCACCAACCGGTAGATCTCTTTTTGTGAAGCGAGGTCAGCCAACAGGTAATCAATGTTGGAGTTGCCAGTTTGCTGCTTTAGGTGGTTCACACTGGTGGTGCATTTCTCAAGATTGCGCCCGACAATAATAACAGTTGCGCCTTGCTGCGCGAGACCACGAGCAGTTGCCTCTCCTATGCCAGCGGTCGCTCCTGTTACCAAAACTGTTTTGCCATTCGCGGATGTGTTCATATTTGCATCCTTGCTTTAGCGTACAATTATTATGCCCCTGACCTTCTGAGTAGATTCTGCTTGTTTTTTTTCTATCCGTGCCATATATTGAGCAAAAAACTGAATCTGTATAGAATATCAAACTTAATTTACTATTCCTACTGCCTGTTGCAGATAGGTATCGCTGTTGAGCTGACGAAGCATAAAATCAGCCAAATCGAACTTTGAAATCTGCATTCGGTCTGAAGGCATTTGATCAGTATACAACATGTAATTTCCTGTAAATGGATAATCTCTGATATATGGCGGGCAAGCTGCGATCCACTCTAATTCGCTGTGCTTGAGCATCTCTAAAATCCGGCGGTGCTCGGCATTGATATTTGTAAACCTTGGGGCGATGGTTCCACTAATAATACCTGACGCCAATATCGCCACTATCCGTCGGACTTCGTGCTTTTTCATCCCTTGAATAATGTGACGAGTACCTTCTGATATCACGGGTGAAGGGTCGAGGGTTCTCCCTCCTAACGCACTCAAAACAACGTCATGGTTTGCAATTGCCTGGTCCACAGCTGTGGCATCCAGCACGTCGCCGCGAATAATGCTCAACCCGGATCCAG
>CAZLJB010000391.1:0-4032 GCA_964559195.1 uncultured Anaerolinea sp.
AATTGACCCAATCGATCGAGAACATCGCCAGCGTCAGTGAAGAAAACAGCGCGGCTGTCGAAGAAGTTTCAGCTTCGACCGAGCAAGTCTCGGCCCAGGTCGAGGAAGTCTCAGCATCGGCTACTTCTATGATGGAAATGGCCAAAAACCTGCAGCAGATTGTGGCACAGTATAAGTTGTGATCTATGACCAGTACAAGCTGAGCATGCGGGAAAACCGCCTGCTCAGCTTGTGAAAGTAATTTACCCTGCGAAAAAACGTGGGGTATTTTTTTGGGTGCTGCGCGTTGAATGGTTGGAAGAGTAGGAGGTTTTTTAATGTGGCTATTTGGGCCGAAAGTGCATCGGCCCAAATAGCCACATGCCGGGAAAAACCCTGGATGGGAGGGCTTTTTTGACATCGAATTGCGCATGCTCAAATATCCATTTGCCGGGAAAACCAGAAACCACAAGAGTGCCCGGCAGGTGGAATACGGGTGGAAAGAATTCTTTTGTTATTTGGGCTGGTTGAGGTTTTCGAGTTTGCGTAGATCCAAACGCGCACCGAGCTCTTCAAATAATTTTTGAGCCAACAGGCGGCAAGATTGGGCCAGTTTGAAGTTGGCCTGTGCTTTTGCCAAACGGGAAAGACTGACAAACAGGCGGCCACGTTCCAGCCGGTTGGCATCCGTGGTAAAGATCTGCTCGGCTTGCCGGTAATGCTCGCGGGCTTGCGGATATTCGCCGGAGGCCAGGGCAATATCGCCCAACAGTCGCAAGTTACGGCCCTTGTCCTCGGACTGTACATCGGCATCCATTTGTTGGATCAGTTCAAAACCCTGTTGGGCATAATGGTTGGCTTTATCCAACTCACCCATTTCCAGATGAATATTGCCCAGGTTGACATAGACATCCACCAGGTATTCTTTATCCCCCAGGTTCTTGAAGAGCTGTTCACTACGCAGGCTGTAGTCAGATGCAACCTGCCAGTTGCCCAGAGCAATATTGAGTTTACTTAAATAGTGAGTGGTTACAGCAATGTTATAGCCGTGACCGATTTGCTGGGCGCGGTTCCAGGCTTCATCCAGGTATTGACGGGCTTCATCGGTATAACCACGATCAATCTGGAGTAAGCCCAGGTTGCTGTTCAACTCGATTATTCCTTCAGTATCACCCAGCCTGGCCTGGTATTCGGCGCTGCGCTTGAAGTTGAGCAAGGCATCATCCCAAAACCCACGCTTCAGCCCCAGCAGCCCCAGGTTGTTGTAGCTGCGCGCCACACCGGGTATGTCGCCGATTTCCTGGCGCAGGGCCAGGCTCTTGACGGCAAACTCACTGGCATCTTTCAAGCGGTCTTTCTGAAAATAAACCCCACCCAGGCGGTTGTAGATTGAAGAAACAATATCCAGGCGGTTGGTTTTTTCAGCCAGGGTCTGGGCCTTCAACAGGTAATTTTCGGCTTCATCCAGCCGCCCACGCCGGAAGTAGACCCAGCCGGTGTCATTCAAAATTTGCGAAAGCTCAGCCGGCGAATCAAGCCCAGCTTCCAATAGTATGTTATTGGCCTGCTCCAGGCGGTTGATGGCCTGGTCGTACTCACCCTGGCGCTCATAAGTATTACCAATTTTTCTTTCCAGCTCACAGGCAATTTCAACGTACTCATTTTGGTCGTTTACAATGGCATGCAGACCCTGTTCATAGGCTGTACGGGTGGCAGGATAATCCCCTGCCAGTGCCAGGGCATCCCCCAGGCCACGGTAAACCTGGACAGCCTGCAAGGGCGTGGGCTTGGCTTCCGGCAGCAGGGTCAGGGCATCTTCAAAATACTTTTGAGCCTGGCTGGTGTTGTGGTTGCGACCGGCCTTTTGCCCGGCCAGAATCAGGTAATGCAGGGCGCGATCCTTGTATTCGCTCCAGAAATAATGGCGCGCCAGGACATCGATCTGGTTTTCCAGGTGTCCGGCAGAGATTTTTTCGATGGTATCAGCTACCACACCATGCAGATCCTTGCGTTCGCGCTTGAGCAGGGTGCTGTAAATGGTGTCAGAAACCAGGACATGTTTGAACATATACTCGCCGCCCGGCGAGGGATCTGGCAGGATAAATTCACGATCCAGCAAAACACCGATGGCGTGGATAGCTTCATCATCCAGCAGGGCTGGCAGGCAGCCAACCAGCAGTGGGCGCGTAAAGGTGCGGCCAATCACGCTGGCGACTTTCAGGACATGCCGCTCAACCGGTTCAAGGTGATCAAAACGGGTCAACACCAGCCCTTCCAGGGTGTTTGGAACGCCAAGCGCCTGCAAATCAACCGAATCAGCCAGGGTCCAGTGCCCATCTTCACGGGTCAACAGGTGGCGGTCCATCAACATGCGCAGGATTTCTTCCAGATAGAGCGGGATGCCGGAGGCGCGCTGAACGATGTCATTGCGCAGGCTTTCGGGCATGTTGTGGATGGAGGTCAGTTGTGAAAGCAGCCGGTCGGCCTGATCCGGCGAAAGGCTTCTGAGTGCCAGGTCGGTAAAGCGCAGACGCAGCTGCTCTGCGGCCCGTTTGGTGATATCCGCCAGCTTGCCTTCGGAGAAGGAGCGAGAGACCGCCACGAATACGATCTGATTTTTGCCAAGCAAGTCCAATAAGTAATCAATCAAATCCAACGAGCCGTCGTCCGCCCAATGTAAATCTTCCAGGATCATGACAACCGGTTTACGCAGCGAATCGGCCAAGAGCAGGTCGCGCACGGAGAGGAAAATTTGCTGGCGCAGCTGGTCAGCCGCCAGGAACTCGATGCGGCGGGCGTCGTTGGGGTTGGAGAGGGGCAGCGAAAGCAGGTGCTCCAGGTAAGGCAGCACATCGTCCACACGATCCGGAAGAGCGCGCGTAACATGCTCGCGCAGCCGGATCTGGCATTCCTGTTTAGGGGTCTCGGAATCCAGTTCAAGCAGGCGCATGAAGGCATCCTGGAAAACCCAGTATGAAACCGCCTTACGATAAACCAGGCTGTAACCTTCTTCGACCTGGACCGGGAGCTGTGATAGAAAGGATTTGAACTCGGAAATCAAGCGACTTTTTCCGATGCCGGCTTCGCCGTGAACCGCTACAAAGCGCCCGATTTTCTCGGTGATCATGGCATTGACGGTCTGATGCAGGCGTTCAAGCTCGCCATCGCGGCCAATCATGGGCGCATAAAGACCTTCGATACCGCGCACCGAGCCAGGTTTGGTCTTGGTGCCCTTAACATGATAGGCCTGGACAAGCTGGCTGACGCCCTTCAACTGCAGGGGTGCGCTGGCTTCAAAATCAAACAGGCTGCGTACCTGCCGAAAAACCACGTCGCTAACCAGGATGTCACCCGGGCCAGCCGCTGATTCAATCCGGCTGGCAATGTTGACCACATCGCCAATGGCGGTGTAATTCATCATCATGTTCGAGCCAATCCCGCCGACGATGACACTACCCGAGTTCAGACCAATGTGAGCCTTGATCTCTGTGCCAAGTTTCTCTTTGAGCGTTTCACTGAGAACAGCCAGGTCAGTTTGCATATCCAGAGCAGCACGAATGGCAAGCTCGGCGTTGTTCTCATGCGCAATCGGCGCCCCGAACAAGGCCATCAGGCCATCCCCGGTGAATTTATCCACCATGCCATCATACTTGTAGACGTCGTTGGCAAATACCTGGGAACACTGTGAAACCAGATCATAAAGCTCTTCGCTGTCGATCCGTTCAGAGAGATGCGTATACCCCGACAGGTCGACAAACAGGACCGTCACCTGGCGGCGCTGACCGGCTGCTTCCAACCCTGCCTGGCGAAAACGGTCGAGCAAATCCGCGCCAATCAAGGCCCCAAGCCGGTTGGTAGGTTCGGGTTCGTGCAAATGTTCAATGGACGGCAGTATACCAGTCGCCAACAGGCGCAATCCGCAGTTGCCGCAGAAGCGCATGTTATCGGGATTAATGAAGCTACAGTTTCTACATTGAACAGGCATAGTCAATGTATTATACAGGAAAAAAACCCGCCATGACCTAAATTTTGAGTGAAATTTACCCCACAAAT
>CAZLJB010000392.1:0-4015 GCA_964559195.1 uncultured Anaerolinea sp.
CACAGCAGGAGTGGCTGTTACGGGTTTAATCGACCCAGGTGTTGCGGATGTGGAAGAATGAGAGGCTGTTTGAGGGGTTCTGGTTGCGAATAATGGCGCCGAAGTACTATCCAGCGCTGGCCCCTGGCGCTGCTGGTAAGCGGAATAGCCCATCCAGCCAAAAAAACCTAACAAACCAACACCTAATATCCCTAACACAACAATTGATATAACCCTCATGAATAATTACTCCTCAAAAATATTATTTTTATGAAGCGCTAATAATATTGAAAGAATACGCTATGCAATTCTAGTTTATTTGTTGGTTTTTTAGTATTAATATTATTGAAAGACATAACGATCGAACACCAAAAACCCAACTTTTTTCAATTTTATCCGGGACAGGACCTGCAAAATTTACTGTTTTGGATATGTATACCACTTCTGCAGCAGGAAATTCATAATAAAATCAATGCACTTTCCCGGCCAACTTCTGAATAATTAGCTTTCCGGCATTATCGCTTAGCTATAATTTATACCCGGCTTGTTGAGCATCTGAATAAAACATCTTGACTGTATCCAGGGAATAGTCACCCAGTTCTTTCCCAACCAAAGAAAGTTTATTGAGAAGGTCGTGGGTCACGGTAATTACATGGCAGCCAATTTCGTCCGCTTGAAAAATATTCAGGATTTCACGAGGACTGGCCCAGATCAACTCCTGGTTCGGAAAATTAGACAGTATTTCAACAGCGGCTCTCATTTGAGGGACAGGATCACGGCCAGTATCTGCGATGCGCCCGGCGAAAACTGAAATATAGGCTGGAGCATAACTTCCCAATGCAATTGAAGCCTGGGTTACCTGTTCGTTTGTCATCAGAGCTGTCACATTCAACTTCACACCTTCAGCGGCCAAACGATGTACCAGACTCGATGAAGAAGTGTTGCGGGTATTCGTAATAGGAATTTTGACAAATACATTTTTTCCCCACGTAGAAATTTTTAAAGCCTGGCGTTCCATTTCATCAAACTCATCTGAAAAAACCTCCAATGAAACAGGTCGATCGGGTATTTTTTCAAGCATGAGGCGCGAGAACTTTTCATAATCGGAAATACCACTTTTTCGCATGAGGGTTGGGTTGGTCGTAAAACCCTGAATTAAAGGATTTTGGTAGAGCCTGACAATACTTTCCAGATCAGCGCCATCCGCGAAAATTTTCACGCTTAATTGGTCTAGCCTTTTCATATTAATCCTTTAGAATAATGTCAGCTATAAACGCAGGGGCTTCTACCGAATAGTCAGCACGGGTGCCTACATAAACCTCATTGTAATGATAATCGACAAATATCGTTTTCGTCCCGGCAGCCTGACCAGCAGCAATGTCCTTCCAGCGATCACCAACCATCCAGCTTTGCGAAAGATCCAGATCATATTTCTGGGCTGCCTGTCTTATCAAACCTGGTTTTGGTTTGCGACAATCACAGCCTTCTGGGTCATCATGATAACAAACAAATACTTTCTGGACGGGTATTCTGGCTTGGATCAAGTGATTGATTGATTCCACAACCTCGCGGGTTTGAACACCCCGAGCCACATCCGGTTGGTTGGTGATACCGATTAATAGAAAGCCATGATTTGCAAGACGCTGCAAGGCAGCAGCCGTTTCAGGTAGGATTTCAACATCAGCCAAACAGGCAGGTGGAAATGGTTTGCCGTCAAGGACAAGTGCCTGATTAAGCACCCCGTCGCGATCCAGAAAGACTGCTCGATGCTTCAAATTATGGACTCCCATTTCGTTGGCTCAATTTTTAGAGCCGGGTGAGAGACCAGGAGATGCCATATAACCGCCTGAAATGCCTCGGCGTGTGGCGTGACAGTTTCCGGGTTGACAGTTGGTATGATCAGGCACACATCCGCAACCTGCGCGGTGTACCCCCCATCCCTACCCACGACGCCAAGCACTTTCGAGCCAATTTGTTTGGCGTACTGAAGGCCGGAAACCAGGTTGGGACTGACATTCTTTTCGAGATTGCCGCCACCCACTGAGAAGACAAAGATCAGGTCGTTGGAGTTCAAGCGACTTATCTTGAGCCACTCCACAAAAATACTCGCCCAGCCTTGATCATTGGCGCGGGCAGTCAGCTCAGAGACATTATCTGTGGGCGCATAGGCTTCGAACCCGGCGATCTTACGGAAATCGTTGACAGCATGAGAACAGTTTGCTGCACTACCACCGACTCCAAGAAAAAACAATCGGCCCCCACGTTGTCGCAAGCTGAGCAATTCAGTGACCATGTTTTCAAGGAGGCTGGTATCCAACTGGGAAATGATCTGGCTGGTTTCAGATAGATGCTTTTCTATGTACCCGGGCATACTTGCTCCTTGAGATACTCGCGCGTTTCTTGCAAACCTGCTGGAGAACCTATTTCATAAAAACGTTTTGACACTTCAAAACCCGCCAATAGATCCTGTGCCAGCAAGTCCTGATATACTTTTGCCAGGTCTAAAACACATTCCGAAGGATAGGCTTCCAACGCGGACGAACGTAAAACCCCCAACCCATAATCAATATGCTGCATCTCAGGGAGTGGATTCGTCTTATCGTAAGACTGGATGCGGCTATTTTCAAAAATCACGTTACTTCGATCCCACTTACCGGTGTTTCGAAAAACCGTCATCAAGCCCAGTTTCCGATTATTATGATAAACATTTTCAATTGCCGAATAATCACAATCAAGGTAAGAGTCTCCGTATAAAACAAAAAATGACTCGCCCAGAAGCGGTAGGGCGCGCCGAAGAGCGCCGCCTGTCCCCAGAAGTACAGGCCCATCGAAAATATAATCCACCTGCATTTCCCAGCGCCGCCCATCCCCAATCACAGCTTGAACTTGCTCGCCCAAATAACCCAGGCACAGAACAACCCGAGTGATTTGGTTGCGTCGCAATAACTCGAACTGATGCACAATAAATGGCTTACCCGCCACATCAACCAGGGATTTGGGGACTTTCGATGTCAACGGAAGAAGACGTGTCGCCAGACCGCCCGCCAGGATCGCAACAGGAAGACTCATGAAAACAAGACCTTGGTACCTTCAAAATCAAATCGAAAACGAAGTTCTTCCAATCCGGCATGCGCCATCGCCTGACGGAGCTGCCTGCGATCCTGGGTGTAAAAGAGTAAAAACCCGCCACCGCCGGCACCTACGAGTTTGCCGCCAAGGGCCCCATTTTTCAGGCCAAGGTCGTACCATTCATCAATTTGCGAATTGCTCATACCACCTGAACGTTTTTTCTTATGCTCCCAATGTGCATGCATGATCTCGCCAAATTCGGATGTATGCCCGCTTTCCAGGGCAACCTGACTTCGCAAACCCAGCTCCTTGACATAATGCAAATTTGCCAACATGCTCGGGTCAGATTTCTGGCTGCGTTGTTGCTGGTCCTGCAAGATACTACCGGCACTGCGTGAATATCCGGTAAAAAATAGAAGTAAATTATCCTCGAGGTCATAAAGGGTGTTCATGCTCAACTTGAGCGGTACGGCTCTGACGCTCTCATCTGGATTGAAATGGAAACAGGTGAGACCTCCGAAAGAGGCAATATACTGATCTTGCTTGCCAACTGGCTCTCCCAGCCGATCAATCTCGATTTCGCAAGCCAGACGAGCCAACTCTTCCGTCAGGACGAGGCGTTTTCGATGCGTGAAGAGGGCACGCAACAAGGCAGTTGTGAAGCTGCCAGATGATCCCAGGCCAGTGCCGGCCGGTATATCGGCCAGGGTGGTAATCTCGATCTGAGGGGTTTTAAAATCCAGCAAGCGTAAAGCTTCACGGATGATACGGTGCTCAACCTGGTCGATCTGGTCCACTTTTTCAAGTTGAGAGTATTTCAAAAAGATACCTGGCGAAAATGGGCGAATGACAGAAACATAAACGTATTTATCAATTGCGGCCGACATGACAAAACCGCCATGCTTGCGATAATAAGATGGCAGGTCGGTGCCGCCGCCGCCGAGAGAGATGCGCAAGGGACTACGCG
>CAZLJB010000393.1:0-3997 GCA_964559195.1 uncultured Anaerolinea sp.
GGAGTTCTCGCCGGCGGCCCTGGCCTTCGGTAACATCTTCAATTGTGATGATGTAGGCTTCGTTATCGCGCAGGGTGCCAATGGAGGCCCATTGGAGCGTGATATTGTCGTTTGCCAGCGTAAAGGATGCGCCATCGGCGGGTAACAACAGGTTGGCAGCCGGATACGGTGGTGGAATGGTGGCGGTGGGTGTCGGGCCAGGAGTTGCCGCCCGTTCGCACAATGGGATGGTCAGGTTCATGCCGAGGAAAACAGTATCGGTGCTCAGGCCGTTATAAGCTTTGATTGCATCGCCAGGTACAGCGTAATTTGCGGAAATTGTGCCGAGCGTATCGTTTGCCTGGACGGTGTAAATCACCTTGTCACAGGCGGCCAGCGTCGCCTGGGCTGCTTCAAGCGTGGCAGTCGCAGCTGGCAGCGGGGTGGGGGTTGGATAGGGAATTTTGATGGCCTGCCCGATTGAGAGCGTATTGCAGGCAACCGGCAGGTTATTCAAAATGATCAGGCTTTGAACTGATACGCCAAAACTGACTGCGATGGAAGTACAGGTATCGCCGCTGGCGATTTTGTAATCAAAGGGAGGTTGGGTGGTGGCGGTTGGGACCGGTGTCGAGCTGGCTGCTTCTGTAAATACGACTGTAAGAGTAGGGGTCGGCGTGAAGGTTGGCGTGCCGCCTGTAGTACCGGCGGCAGCTGGGCCGCTTCCGGTCATGCGCATCACAAAAAATACAAGTGCTGCGCCTACGATCAGGAACAGGGCCAGCAGTCCAAGCACAACTGGCAGGCTGAGGGTAATCTCGGGCATGCGACTGGCCTGGGTGGCAGCCGGTTTTTTGGCTTCCATGGTATGGCTGAGTTCCGTGCCACACACAAGGCAACGAGTGGCGTTTTCTGCCAGGCGTGTGCCACAGGTGGGACAAATTTTTGTATTTGGGGTGGATGTCGTTTCTGGACTCATACGAGACAAAATTATACCATGCTAAAAAGCGACCCCCTTCCCAAGCTTCCCCCAAATCGGGTTTTGATTTGGGCCTGTTTCGCCCCGTTGTTTTTCCGGGGACGGGTGGGAAGGGGGCCGTCCTGCAAAACAGCGCGTCTCTGCTATAATTCGAACCAATGAACCTGAATTACGATCTCTATCACTGCATGCTGTTGATCCGCCGGTTTGAAGAGCGAGCCCTGGCTGAATTTTCTGCCGGGAAGTTGTTTGGTACCACGCATGCCTACATCGGCCAGGAAGCCGATGCGGCTGCGATTTTCTCAGTAGCCGGTCCAAATGATATCGTCTGGAGCAACCACCGCTGTCACGGTCATTTCTTGGCGTATGGAGGCGATCCGTACCGGCTGGCTGCCGAATTGATGGGCAAGGCGACCGGCTTGGTGGCTGGCAGGGGCGGCAGCCAGCATATTCACTGGCGTAATTTTTACTCAAATGGCATTCAGGGTGGCATTGTGCCTGTCGCAACCGGCATGGCTCTGGCTGAAAAAATCCAAAAAACGGACAATCTTGCCATGGTTTTTATGGGAGATGGCACGCTGGGTGAAGGTGTTCTCTATGAAAGTCTCAATTTTGCTGCGCTCTGGCATCTGCCGGTCTTGTTGGTTGTTGAAGATAACCGCTTTGCTCAGACTACCCCGCTGGAAAGGGGTGTCAGCGGCTCCATCCCGGCTCGTTTTGAAGCCTTTGGCATCAAAACATTTGAAATCGATTCGAGTGATGTGCTGGCAATTCGCCCCCTGGCTGGCCAGGCTTTTCAGTATGTGCGCGAGCTGACTGCCCCGGCTGCGCTGGTGCTGCATACATACCGCTTTGCGGCTCACAGCAAAGGCGATGATCCGAGGGACCGCGCAACCATTGCCCGTATTCGGGCAGAATTTGACCCGTTAAGCTTCCAGGCTGCCCGTCTCTCGGTCAGCGAATTGGAACAGGCTGAATTGGAAGTTTCTACGCAGATCGAATCTGCATTTTCCAGGGCTTACGCTGATCCGTTCCCTTACTTGGAAGAAATTAATGTCCATGGAGACCGGTAACCTGGCAGTGATGCACAACCCACCCCACTGCCGGTGAACCCGTATATTATGTCAACTGTTCTCGAGCGTCTCAACTTCGGCCTGCTGCACGTCATGGAAAAGGATCAACGCGTTTATTTGCTGGGCGAAGATATTCTCGATCCTTATGGCGGCGCTTTCAAGGTCACCCGCGGGCTTTCCACGCGCTTTCCAGACCGGGTTCTGAGCACGCCAATTTCGGAGGCCGCCATGCTGGGGCTGTGCAGCGGCATGGCCATGCGAGGGCTTCGACCGGTAGCCGAAATCATGTTTGGGGATTTTGTCACGCTGATTGCTGATCAGTTGATCAACCACGCTGCCAAATTCCGCTGGATGTACAATGATCAGGTGCGGGTACCGGTGGTTGTGCGCGCGCCGATGGGCGGCCGGCGTGGATACGGCCCGACCCATTCCCAGTCCTTGGAGAAATTATTTTTGGGGGTGCCTGGGCTGCAGGTAATTGCGCCCAATACGCTTTCGGATCCGGCTGAATTACTTGAAGCAGCCATCCTGCAGGACGAACAGCCCGTTTTGTTTGTGGAACATAAATTGTTATACACCTGTCATTTGCTCGAGCCCGGCAAGGGTGATCTGCTTGATTTGCAGGTTGAAAAAATCGGGTCATGCAACCCGGCGCAGGTTCTCAGGTTTACCGCTTCAGATAGGCCGGATTTAACAATTGCCACTTATGGCTACAACTTTGAACTGGCCCGCGCGGCAGCTTTAAAACTGGCTTATGAATATGAGATTTTTGCAGAGATTGTTTTGTTTAGCCAACTCAGTCCGTTTGAGCTTGCCCCGCTTTTTGATTCTGTACGCCTTACCAGCCGTTTGCTGACGGTAGAAGAGGGCAGCCTGGCACTGGGTTGGGGTGCGGAAGTTGCAGCCCAGGTGGCCGGGTTGGGATTGGCCAGGCTAAATATCCGGCGGGCGGCCGCTTTGGATTTGCCAGTAGCCAATGCAAAAACTCTGGAAGATGTTATCCTGCCGTCGCTGGATAAAATTGTCCAACTGGCTTTGGCGCTGCTGAAATAAGGTGTGCAATGGGTTATGGTCAGACCGGGTTGGATTCTGCCAGTTGATTGGTTTTCCCGAGGGGATGTTTTCGCGGATAAGTATCCGCGAAAACATCCCCAAAAAAGCTAATACAACCAGCCTTCAAACACTTTTTTATAAACTTGGGGCGGCCGATTGCGCGGCCCGGGCCACTTTATAAGCCTGGCCAATCAGGTGGCTGTTAACGGTCGTGATGTAAGCCACCGAGAAAAACATACCGATTCCGCAGGCTAGCATGCCGAGCGGCACCAGTACCACAGCGGCCAGACCCATTACAATCATGGACATAATGTAAGGCCCGGGGGCGGCGCGTACCAGTCCAATGACTTCATTGAAGCGGAAAGCCGCGCCAAGTTCACCACTGGAAACGAGCATGCCGTTGGCAGCTGGGACCAATAAGCCGGTTGCGATTGAAAAAATGAACACCAGGCAGCTCAGGCAGATGCTGACACCAACGGCAACGTTGCTGATCACATTTGAATCGCTGGCGCTGGCTGCCGTTGACAATCCAATCGCAGTTATCTGGTTGCAGAGCGAGATCAGGATGATTGGCAGGGCATACGCCAGGCTGACCACAAATGCCTGGAAGCCTTTGGTTAAGAAGCTGCTGAAATCGCTCCAGTCAGGCAGAATTTCAGTTTCGTTGCTGATAATCCGGCGGGTGATTTCCAACCCCCAGCCCATCAGCACAATTGAACCAATGACTGGTATCAGGCAAACTGCAGCGGCGATGCCAACTTTTTTTAACCAATCCGGATCTTGAAAAGAATAATTAAAAGCGCGACCGAACTCCATTTTATTTTCCTCCAATAAGAAATAAGATTGTCCAATTATGATTCAAAACAGGTAAAATTGCAACAGCAATTAATTACAGGAAAACCATGACATCCAC
>CAZLJB010000394.1:0-3993 GCA_964559195.1 uncultured Anaerolinea sp.
CGCTCGTCGCCGGTGCTGGGCGATAACAATCTAATTGAACGCCTGCCGGTTGGCATCTGGCACAATCATCAGGAACTCTTCGCCGCCCATCCGGCAGACAATATCCTCGCCGCGCACATAGGTATGTAACAGGCTGCTCAAGTGTGTCAGGATCATTCAATCGTACCGGCATTGTCGGTGATCACAATCGAGACCGGGCTGGATTCGACGGCGCGGGATTGTTTGCGCAGGTTGTCTTCGATTTGTTTCCGTTCAGTAATATCCTGGATGTGCGCGATAAAATACTGCAGTTCGCCGGATTGGTCGTGAATTGGCGCGAAAGAAATAAGCACCCAGATCAGGTGACCATCCTTGAAACAAAGCCAGCCAGTAAATCACTGGCGCCTGGGTATTGCATTCGGATTTGGATAAGCGTATGATAAGTAATGTAATTTCACTCTTATTGTCCAGTTAGGCGGATCAGCCGGTTTCTGGTAGGATGTCTATTATCAGTAGGGTCTTACAGCCCAAGGAGATCAACGTGTCGAGGAAAATTTATAAACTGTGCCTGGTTAAGGGATTTACTGAAGCTTATAACCTGCTCTCAGACGAGGGTAAAAAGGATGTTTGGGGAAAGGTGGAGTCTGCCATGGGTAAGGCGGGGTCAAAAATGATTACGCCTTATTACAACTGCCGTTGGTCGAACGAGCAGTACCAGAATTTCTTTATCATTGAGTATCCGGATGCGGAGGCCGCCATTACAGATACTACCAATCTGGAGCAGGCGGATTGGTATCGTTATATCATTGCGGAGACGATCCTGGCGTATGATGGTGGCACGGGTGCGGGCTGAAATTACATATTTTTATTTGGGGGAGGAGATTTCTCTGAAAAGCAGGTAAGATGTTTTGTGGTGTGAGGTTGGTATAGGTTCATCAGCCTGGAAAAGCGCTTGTCTGGTGGAAGGCCGGAAGAATAGCTGTGGATTCGGCGTCATTTAGTGTAAGAACGTTTCAGCACCATGGTTGCTATCATGAATAAAACAATCCGGTTTGCCTGGTAATTTGTTGTTTATCCAAAGGAGAAGCGCGTGCCAATATTTAATTATGAAGTTCAAATTAATGCCTCGCCCGATAAGGTCTTTGCGTATATCACCGAGTTTCAGAACCATGCTGCCTGGTATGAGTATGCCTGGCGGGTGGAAACTGTCAGCGGGGGCGAGACCAGGTTGGGCAGCCAGTTCCGGTCGGTTGGCGATGACCCGTTTGGCAAGCAGACCCCCAACGAAATTACTGTAACCGAATTCGAGGCTCCAGCACGTTTTTGTTTTCAGTGTACCGACCCACGCTTTCCAAACCCGACCTTGAACGAATTTGCGCTCAAGGAACAGGCTGGCGGTACTTTGTTGCAGCGTACATTTACTTCCAATCCTGGGTTCCCGTTTAATTTGATTTTTTCGCTGATCCTTGAGCCTTTCCAGGGCCGCCCATCGATGCTCAGGTCAATGAATAAGATCAAGACCAATCTGGAGGCCAGCGCATAATCTGTCAGCCAGACATGGGGCTCTTTTCAGGCCAATTGCTTGCAGATTTTGTTGTAAAGGGTCACGAAAAGCCGATGGTTCGCCCCGCAGCTGGTTATGTGCGCCAGCTTTTGGCGCACATAACCACCAAAATACCCCAGCCTGTTTAGATTTCGGCCAAATGAGCCTCTCTGCGAGTGGTTTACCCATGCAGAGAAACAACCGATCTTTGGGCAAAATCAGGATGATTTAGTTCCGCCTAAATCGATAAAGAAATTTGCTTATCTATTTTTATCGATAATTAACGGCAATAGGGAGATCAGGCAGTCAGGCGGGCGCGGTGCAGTTTGTATTCCACCTGTTCGGGCGGGTGGTCAGCAGGCCAAGCCAGCGCAATAGGCGAAATTTGGCCGTGAAAAGTAATGGAAAAAATGAGTTTGTAATAGACACCACGATTTTGTTTAATATTTCCAAAACGGGGTTAGAATAAGATGTTGTAATATGTTCGAAAATACCATTATTAATGGATTGAAAATTTATGGCAATGCTAAAAAGAGACGAAATTATCAGCCGGCTGCACATGCCGGGTACGTCGCCGTTAAAAGGGTTCGATTTGATTTCCGCCAATCTCAATGCTGCTGATCTACAGGGCACGGATTTGAGCGGTGCCAAGCTGGATTATTCTGATTTAAGGGATGCAATCTTAAGCTGGGCAATGATGTCTGATGTCAACCTGGGTACAGCTGATTTGCGCGGTGCGATTCTGAACGGGGCGGATCTGCGCAATGCAAAATTGAATGATGCCAAGCTGGATAAAGCTGATCTTAATCATGCCAACCTGAGCAATGCAGATTTGAACGGTGCTTTTATGCGCGGGATCAGGTTGGGTTACGCCAACCTGCATGGCGCGAATTTGAGCTATACGGATTTGCGCGACGCCAACCTGCAAGGGGCTGATTTGCGCGGGGCGGATCTGTATGGCGCTGAAATAAGCGGCGCAAATTTTAAAACGGCCAAATACGACCGCGAAACGAAATGGTCAGCCGGTGTGGACCCCAAGACACTGGGTGCCACTTCAGCTTAGCCTTATCTATCTGCCAGGGCAGAAGGATAACCATGGATAAAAGAGCGCAAATTCTGATCATCGATGACAAGCCTGAAGACCATGATGTTTTAATGGATCTGCTGGACAGCTTGCCTTATGACCTGCATTTTGCGATTAATGGGGTCGAAGGAATAGTGCGGGCTTCAACTATCCACCCGGATGTGATCCTGATCGATGTCAACCTGCCGTACCTGGATGGTTTTGAGGTATGTGCACTGATCCGAACCCATTATGCCTTGGGCGAGATCCCGGTTTTGTTGATGAGCAACCAGGGTGAGCCGGCGGCGCGCCTGGCCGGACTCAAGGCTGGTGCGGATGATTTTATCATCAAGCCTTATGAGAAGTTCGAGTTGATCGTGCGGCTGCACGGGGTCATTCGCTTGAATCGTTACCGGCTGATCCTTGAGCAACACCGTCAGGAAGAGCAACCGCTGGAAGATTCGGCGGCGTACTATGATAAGAATGTTGAGGGTTTTTCCAGGCTGTTGGATATGCGTGACAAGGAAACAGAAGGTCACACCCAGCGCGTGACCGAGATGACAATGGCCCTGGCGCGCGCGGCGGGGTTGGGCGAAGATGATTTGAAAAATGTTTGGCGCGGGGCCTTGCTGCATGATATTGGTATGCTCGGTATCCCAGATTCGATCATGAAGAAGCCCGGTCAGCTCAGCGAACAGGAATGGTTGATCGTACGTGAGCACCCTGTTTATGCGCAAAGATGGCTATCCCATGTCGATTATCTGGAGCCGGCTCTGGATATTCCCTACTGTCACCACGAAAAATGGGATGGCAGCGGTTATCCGCGCAGGCTGAAGGGCGCAGAAATCCCAATGCCGGCACGTCTGTTTGCGGTGGTGGATATGTGGGATGCGCTCAGCTCTGACCGTCCGTATCGTAAGGCCATGCCCGTCCAGGAAGCCCGGCAGTACATCCAGAGTCAATCTGGCAGCCATTTTGATCCGCAGGTTGTGCAGTTGTTCCTGCAATTGCTGGACCAGGGTTGAAAATTAAAAAGAAAGTGACCGGCCCGGGGAAAAACCCGGGCTGTTTTTTTTTAAGGTTTGAATTTTGCTTCGAAAACCCGTCTTCCCGTCACGCTTATGTCACGCCCTGGTTGTAGTGAAATATCTCAGCCAGGCTCTTATATAAGAAAGGGAACCCGAATAATCGAAACGAATCTGAAGAAGATAAAATCAAGGCAGGGCAACAATAGTGGCTTATCTGTGCAGACCCAGCTCAGGGTTGGGAAATATGCCTGCGAAGTTACTGCTTTACAGGTGGCTGCCAGACGAACCGGTTCGTCTGGCAGTTTCGCATTCGGCCTCCAGCCCAGTAGATTGCCGCGCCAAAGTGCGCCTCCAGTAAGTGACTCTGGACGATGTCGCAA
>CAZLJB010000395.1:0-3987 GCA_964559195.1 uncultured Anaerolinea sp.
GTTTGGGCAGGATCTGGCAAATCCGGTCATGTTTTTGACGGTTGGCGCCGTTGGGAAAGGCCATGTGTATTATTCGGGATGGGAGTCGATGCCGGATCGTATGCTCGCAGTTTATTGGTAGGAGTTGGATTATGAAATCTGATCATAAAGCCAAGAGACAATCCGACGGGGGAAGTTCAGGCAATAAAAAGCTAAATGGGCAAACAAAAAGAGATCCTCCGGTATCGGAATTACCGGGCGAGAACGAATATGAGTTGTTTTTTGACCTGGTGCCTGATCTGGTTTGCGTGGCATCCGTGGATGGTTATTTTAAAAAGCTGAACCCGATTTGGGAGAAAACACTCGGCTTCAGCTTGAGCGAACTGCTCAGCCAGCCGTTTGCCAATTTTATCCATCCGGATGATATTGAACCTACCAACCGGGAGGTCGCGCGGCAATTAGGTGGGGGTAAAACTCTCAATTTTATCAATCGCTATCGCACCAAGGACGGTTCTTACCGCTGGCTGGAGTGGCATGCCAGGCTGGCGGTGAGCGGTTCCTTGTTATACGCCGCGGCCCGAGACATCACTGAACGTAAGCAGGTGGAAGAGGCACTGCGGCAGACGGATATTGAGCTGCGGGAAGCCCAGGCGATTGCACGCCTGGGAAGCTGGAAATGGAACATCCAGAAAGCGGAAGTCAGCTGGTCTGATGAAATGTTTCGAATTTTTGGGATTGACAGGCAAACCTATACCGGGCGGTTGGGGGATGCCATCTCCAGGGTCATCCACCCGGACGATTTATACATTGTGCTGCCATCCAACGCTGCCACGCTTGCCGATCAACCTGTCACCTACCGGATCATCCTGCCGGATGGCTCCATCCGGCATATTTGGGCCAAATCGGGCGATAAGATCTATGACAGCGAAGGCAATCTGATTTTTCTAACCGGGGTGGCCCAGGATATCAGCGAGCGCAAGCAGACGGAAGATGAGATTTTGCGCTATCGTGATCACCTGGAAGAGTTGGTACAGGTGCGCACCGCCCAGCTGGAAATTGCCAGGGAACAGGCTGAAGCGGCCAATCGCGCCAAGAGTGATTTTTTGGCAGTCATGAGCCACGAAATTCGGACGCCTTTGAACGGGGTACTGGGGTTGACCAACCTGGCCTTGCAGACCGATTTGAACGCGAAACAGCAGGATTACCTGACGCATATCCAGGACTCGGGCGAGGCGCTGCTGATGATCATCAACGATATTCTGGATTTCTCCAAGATTGAATCCGGCAAGTTTGAAATTGAGTCGATTGATTTTGACCTGGACGATGTGTTGAACAGCCTGGCCAACCTGCTGGCGTACAAGGCCCATGAAAAAGGGTTGGAACTGGTCTTTAACAGCGCGCCCAACATTCCGCACTGGTTGGTGGGTGACCCGGGCCGGCTGCGGCAGGTCATCCTGAACCTGGTCTCGAATGCGATTAAGTTTACTGCGCAGGGCGATATCGTTTTGCGAGTGGGTTTACTGGAGATGTCCGCAGGACAGGCAGTGTTGGAGTTTTCGGTCAGGGATATGGGGGTTGGGATGGATGAAGCGCAGGTTTCGCAGGTCTTCCAGCCGTTTTTCCAGGGTGATTCTTCCACCAGCCGCAAATACGGCGGCACGGGGCTGGGGCTGACAATCAGCCAGCGGCTGGTCAATATGATGGACGGCGAAATCCAGGTCGAAAGCCAGCCTGGCATGGGCAGCACCTTTACATTTACAGTGCGGCTGAAATGCCAGGCAGATGCTATTGAAGAGAAACTGGCTTCAGATCTGCAGGATTTGAAGGTGCTGGTGGTGGAGGGCAATACGGAGGTGATGAGCTTTTGGAAAGCTGCCTGGCAGCCATGCATTTAAAGGTCCAAACAGCCACGAATACGCGAGACGGGATGGATCTGCTGCAGGCGGGTGGGATGCCGCGCAATTTTGATCTTTTGATCATTGACCGTGGCCAACCGGGCGGGTTGGATGGGTTGGAAGTAGCGCGCATGGCACGCAGCCAGCCAGGGCAGACGGACCTGCCGGTGATTGTATTGGCGCCGGCTGAGCAGAAAAGCCCGGATGTTGAGTTGAGCGGGCGGAAGGTGGTATTGGTGAAGCCGGTGACTGGCTCGTCTTTGTTTGATGCGGTCATGCAGGTCTTTGGGCTGGCCAACCGGCCGCAGCGCTGGCTGCAGCAAAAGGTGGCCAGGTTGGAAAGGTTGGAAAGCGTGCGCGGGCGGCGCTTGCTGGTGGTGGAGGATAATGAAATCAACCAGTTGGTGGCACGCGAGATGCTGGAAAAAGCCGGGCTGAAAGTAACGATTGCCAACAATGGGCAGCAAGCGCTGGAACTGGTGTCGGGCGCCGGATATGACGCGGTCTTGATGGATATCCAGATGCCAGGCATGGATGGTTACGAAACTACCCGGCGTATCCGGGAAGACGCGCGCTTTGGGTACGAGCAGCTGCCGATCATCGCGATGACAGCGCATGCGCTGAGCGGCGACCGGGAGATGGTGCTGCGAGCCGGTTTCAACGATTATGTCTCCAAGCCGATTGACGCGGGGCATTTGAAGGATGCGCTGCTGCGCTGGTTGCAGCCCACGCAAGGAGATGAAAAGGCGATTGCCGGAGCAAGCCTGCCAGAAGCGGTTGGCGATCAGCCCGAATCCGGGGGTGTTTTGGTTGGCCCGGTTGAATTGGATACGCGGAGTGCGCTCGAGCGCCTGGATAACAATCCGCTTTTATACGAGCGGCTGCTGCGGCTGGCATGGAATAATTATCAGCAGGCCGGTGCGGAAATCCGCGCGGCGCTGGATGCTAATGATATCAGGTTAGCCCACCGCCTGGCCCACAGCCTGAAGGGTGTGGCGGGCACGATCGGCGCCAATGAACTTCGCGAAGCAGCCCTGCAGCTGGAACAAGCGCTGTCCAAAGGGGAAGCGGCGCAGTACCAAAGCCTGCTGGCCAGCCTGGAAACCAACCTTACAAATGTGATGGTCAAGCTGGAGCATTTAGTATAAGTTTGAATGTTCTTTACTGTAAAATAAATTGAGAAATAAAGTTTCTACTTTCTACCCTTCGGTGCCGAACAAAACCATGCTGGGTTTTGTCGCCGGAGCGAAATAAATCTTATTTTTTTTCGGAAGATACGCTACCAGCCGGTCTAAAAATAAAGGAATCATTTATCAATGATCAATACACTCAAACGCTGGTCGCAGGCCCCGACCTTTGTTGGAGATGAAGGAAAAACCTATCGCGCCAGCCTGATTAATATCGTTATGTTGATAGGTTTTTTGTTGATCTGTGGGGTTGTGATCGCCAACCTGTTTGATAAGCAAACACCTATCCGCAATTACCTGATTGATTTAGCCGCGCTGGGGGTGTTATCCATCCTGCGGGTTGGATTGGCGCAAGGACGGGTTAACAACGTCGGGTTCGGATTGGTATCGTTTGGGTTTATTACCAGCTTCCTGGTGGTGGCCAGCGAGGGGACGGTTCTCAGCCCGGCCAGCATGTGTTTTGTGCTGGTGGTGATCATCAGCGGCATTCTGTTTGGGGTGCGCGGCTTGCTGATTTCGGTAATCGTCAGTTCTCTGGCAGTCGGGAGCCTGATCGTGGCCCAAAATAGCAGGCTGCTGCCGGCTTCAGATGCCTCGGTCACGCTCAGCGAATGGATTGTTTTCACCTTTTCGCTTGGGGCGACCGGCGGATTGGCATATTTTGCACAGCATATTTCGCAAAACGCCTATACCAGGTTACGAGCGGAGATCCAGGAACGGGAGCGGGCGGAGGAAGAACTGCGCAAACTGGCCCGGGCCGTGGAACAAAGCCCGGCCTCGGTGGTGATCACAAAGCTGGATGGCAGTATTGAATATGCCAACCCGCGCTTTAGCGAGGTGACCGGTTATTCGCTGGCTGAGGTGCTTGGCAAGAACCCGCGAGATCGGAAGAGCGTCGTGTAGGGAAAGAGTGTTCAGAGCCGTGT
>CAZLJB010000396.1:0-2277 GCA_964559195.1 uncultured Anaerolinea sp.
TACACGGCTCTGAACACTCTTTCCCTACACGACGCTCTTCCGATCTTGTGCTGCACTGGCAGCTGCAAGGACAGAATGTTGTGGTACTCTATACAGGTCCGGCGTTGCATGCAACCGGACCTGAAAATTGGTGGCAAAATGAATCAGGGCTGGTCAGCGTGGTGAACGAATGGCTCAAATTCGGATTATACTGGGTGAAGTACGGGCTGAAGCCCTGGGATTGTTAGAATGAATGGAACGCACTCTACACTCGTAACCCGGACAAACCGAAAAAGAAAAACCTTTTCACCACGAAGACACAAAGAACTCAAAGTTTTTTAAGGTTTGCTTGGCGGGTATTGCGGCTTGGCGCGATGAAGGTTTTTAACCACGCAGGGTAAAAACCTTTAACCACGAAGGCACAAAGTATTTAAGGGGAATTCAAGATTTTCCTGGCGATCTTCAAAATCTAAACCGCTCTGGTTTTTTTCGTATATTTGGTATGTTTCGTGGTGAATGGTTTAAGCTCTTTTGGCGGTAAATTTTCTTGCGTTGCGAAGCAGAACGATGAATACGGTATAATGCATATACTTGCTTGCTGATCCATAAAAGAAAATCGAATTGAAGCTGGTCTTTAATCAGCAATCCATGGAGGATCATGATGGAAGCAAATAAAGCTGTCATAAAAGAAAAAATCGTCGCGGTATTACAAGAATTGCCAGCGGAGAAAATGATTGAGATCCTGGATTTTGCGGCCTTTGTTCGCCAGAGTTTTCTCATCAAAGAAGTTGCGAACAACAGAACCGGTCTGAAAATCATGGGAGTTCCAGCAACCGGCTTGCGATTACTGACAGGCATAATTGCGTGGGGCGGGGATGCTGTCGTAGACTCGGATCGATTGTACGAATGAGCAGCCAGGTCGTTATTGACACAAACGTGCTTGTCGCACTACTTGACAGCCATGATAAGTGGCATCCAAACGCAATAAAAATGGTCACATTCCTGGAAACCAACCAGATGAATGTAATCTATTTAGATTGTGTGATCAATGAAACCATCAGCGTACTGGCACGTCGTGCAGAAGAACAAAAAAGATCAGATCAATTCCCAGTTTTATTGGATGAAATGACCCGGCACGTGACTTTAGATTCCATTACCTGGATATCTGCAGAAGTAAAACGACTGTATCCAGGTGTTGTTGAATTGTCAGGGTCTCATCAGGGCAATTAAATTTTAATGATGCCTTGATTGCATTGTTCTGTCAAGAAACTGGTATTGCGGAAATTGCAAGTTTTGACCAGGACTTTGACCAAATAAGTTGGCTGAGAAGAGTCTCATTACAAGCCGAACAGTAATTGAACGGTTTCAAAACCCTTCGTAGCGGCAGGGCTATCCAGCAATGATGATGGGTATTACTTTCTTTTCATTTCCACTCCCCACTTCCTTCTCCTAAAATAATCCAAGAAACCAATGAACTTGTTAGCAGGGTCAGTTATCGCAATCATTGTATTTAGTTCAGCGTATCTCGGCGTCTCAGCCATTCGGCGCTGGGCGCTGGAGCGCAGTATTCTGGATATTCCGAACCAGCGCAGCTCACACACTCTACCCGTTCCGCGCGGGGGGGGACTGGTGATTGTGGCGATCAGCCTGTTCGGGGTGGCTGTCTGCAGGGTGCTGCTCCCCGACTGGCCGTGGACCGGGCTGCGCGCCTATCTGACCGGTGGGCTGCTGATCGGGCTGGTCAGCTGGCTGGATGACATCAGCTCGCTGCCAAACTGGATCCGTTTCGGGGCACACTGCCTGGGGGCCGCGCTGCTGCTGCTGGGTTTCGGTTTCTGGGATCACATCCGACTGCCAGGTCTGGGAAGCCTCAACCTGGGATGGCTCGGGCTGGCGATCAGCTTTATCTGGATCGTGGGTCTGACAAACGCCTATAATTTCATGGACGGCATCGATGGTCTGGCAGGCGGGCAGGCCGTGGTGGCGGGGCTAGGTTGGGCCATTTTGGGCTGGTATTCCCAGCAGCCGCTGGTTGCTCTGCTGGGGCTGCTGTTGGCGGCGGCCAGCCTGGGGTTCCTGGGTCACAATTGGCCGCCGGCGCGCATCTTCATGGGCGATGTCGGCAGCGCTTTTTTGGGGTATACTTTTGCTGCGCTGGCTATCATTGCTGCGCAGCGGGATGACCGCCTGGCTTTGGCTGGTGCACTGCTGGTCTGGCCTTTCATTGCAGATACAGGCTTCACTTTTTTGCGACGGCTGCGGCTGGGTGAGCCAGTCTTCGCAGCCCACCGCTCACAT
>CAZLJB010000396.1:2377-3984 GCA_964559195.1 uncultured Anaerolinea sp.
TTTTTGTTTAAGATCTTCCCGGCGCTCTCTGCGCTCCCGGCGGTGGAAAGGGCTTTACCGGAAAACCCTTTACCGCGGAGCTCGCGGGGAACGCGGGGGTAAACCTTTCTTTAAGCTCTTTCCCGCGCTCTCTGCGCTCCCCGCGGTGAAAAGCACTTTATCGCGGAGAACGCCGTGAAAAGCTCTTTGCTGTTTCGGTAAATTTTTAAAAATGTCAGAAGATGAAATCAAAATAAATAAAGAAGAAGGACAAGCATGGGGATGAATAAGCATACAAATACAAATCCGGCCATCAAACAGCCGATCTTTCACCTGCGCAACCGCGATTTTTTGCTGCTGGACATCTTGCTGCTGGCAGTCATTCCAGTCATGGCGCTGACCTTGCGTGTCAATCTGCCCTGGGGAAATGTTTATATCCAGGCGATCCAGATCTTCACGCTGTTGGCAATTATTATTAAGCTCCCAATATTTTATTTTTTTGGACTTTACCGGCGTTACTGGCGCTACGCCAGCATGGATGAAGTGCTGACGATTGCATTATCAGTCTTCATCTGCACAGGTCTGGTGACAGCCGTGGCCTGGGGCTTGCGGGGATTTGGTTTGTTCAATGACAGCGTACTGCCACGTTCAGTACCGATCATTGATGGCCTGCTGACCCTGATCTTCATTGGCGGAACCCGCTTCAGTCTGCGGGCGGTTGAATACTGGCAGATGCGCCGCACAAATGGAAGCCGCGGCCGGCGGGTGCTCATCGCCGGAGCCGGCGATGCTGGTGAAATTGTGGTCAGGGAAATGCGCAACAGCCGGCAGCTTGTGATGGAACCGGTTGGTTTTGTGGATGATAACCCACAAAAACAGGGTGTGTTCATCCACGGCCTGCGCGTACTTGGAAGTGTGGATAGGATCCCTGAGCTGGTCGAGAAATTCAGAGTGGAGGAAGTGATCGTGGCCATGCCAACCGCGCCGGGCGCCACCATCCGGCAGATCTTGCGGCTGTGCGAAGAAGCCGGCGTTCCATCAAAATCCGTGCCAGGTATCTTTGAACTGCTGGATGGCAAGATCAAGCTCAACCGCCTGCGCGGGATCAATATTGAGGATCTGCTCAGACGCGAGCCCGTGGTCGTCAATGCCGACAAAGTGGCTGACTTACTGACCGGCAAGCGCGTCCTGGTAACTGGCGCGGGGGGCTCGATTGGGACTGAGTTGTGCATGCAAATTGCCCGCGCCCAGCCTTCCCAGTTGATCGCGTTGGGACATGGAGAAAATAGCTTATTCCAGCTCAGTGCTCAACTCAAAAAGCTGAGCACCGGCGAAAAAGATCAAAAACAACCACGCTACGAATTCGTGGTGGCAGATGTCCGCGACCGAAAAAGACTTGAATCCATCTTCACAAGCTTTGTGCCACAGATCGTTTTTCATGCCGCGGCACACAAACATGTGCACCTGATGGAAGAAAACATCGCAGACGCCGTTACAAATAATGTAATGGGAACCTTCAATCTACTGGAACTTTCAAAGCAGCACGCGGTCGAACATTTTGTCATGATCTCGACTGATAAGGAGATCGGAAGAGCACACGTCTGAACTCCAGTCACCTGAAGCTATCT
>CAZLJB010000397.1:0-2716 GCA_964559195.1 uncultured Anaerolinea sp.
AACAACAACTCTCGCTATTTCTTGCATTTTATTTTTCTCATTGACACAATCGAATTACGATTATAGTGACCCGGAATGCTGTAAGGCTGGGTTAATGGCGTCCTGACGATAAATTATTCCAAGTGTAATATCATCCCCGCTGCCAGATTGAGATGCTTCGGTCAACCAATCAGACATGCTTCGACGAACACTTTCGGGGCCATCCTGGCGCAATAGATCAAAGATATCTGCGCCTACCTTCAAAAAACTGGCCTCATCCCGAAATGAATTTGAATATCCATCAGTCGAAAATAAAATCAGGGCCGGAGGCTGACTGAAGATTGGCAAAATACTCGTGCGAAAATCCTGCCAGGGGGATTTGTTAGACAAAGACGTGGTTTCATTTGCAATCAATCGCTCATCAACAGGCAAAGGACGCCCAACTTCGCCAGAATCAGCCACAGTCAGGATATCCCCATCCCCCAGTTGTAAAATTGCAATGAAAGATTCTGTAATGAAACCTGTCAGAAGCGTAGCACCATACGCCAGGTAGTGATTTTCTTCAACTTTATTTTTCGAAGACAGACCATCCTTCGCTTCCAGCTCAGCCAATTCTCCTGCTGTGATTGGGTTTTCCTTGAAGTGACGATCAACAGCCTTGCGCCAATTCTGGACCAGGTCTCTGGGCAAGCGCTCATCAAGCAATCGCTTTACAATGCTAAGGTCTGCCTGAGAGACATCAGAAGCGAGAAATTGCTTGATAACATCTTTGGCACTTTTAATGGCGAATTGAGCGCCCAAATCACTTCGGAAACACTTTGAACTGCCATGCCCATCCGAAAGAGCCATAATCAACGGCGGACCGCTGGCCCGCACGGCGCGTGGATACCAATCAATCCCATCCTGGTTAACCTGATCATTCCGTATATGAGATGCCCCACGCACAGATTCACCCATGGCATGCCAGATATATCCGCCAGTATTACCTGACATGGCAAGACCACCACTACCAGACATCAACGGCAGATGACGATGTGACAGCGTCTGGAGGGGTAGGAATGGGAACGTTATTGGATAGGGTTACAGCATCAGCACTCTGGCTGGCAGGTGATGATGCGGATTGAAGAACGGCCGTGGAAACCCATTTTATGTAATTGACCAGTGTTTCGGAGTTGTTGGCCTGCAAAGGTTTAATCTCCGGATTACCGATAAATTTTTGCAAAACATCCGTATCAGCATCCTCACCAATCGCTATAGAAATCCGAACCGCCTTTTTACCCCACTGCAAACTCATAAGATCCTTCAGTCCGGCATCGAAATTATCAGTCGGCTGCCCATCAGAAATCAATACCAGAACTGGGGGCAACCCGCGGTCAGACAACAATTTTAATTGTTCAGCCACCATTGACAGCGCCTTGCCCATGTCCGTCACGCCCTCAGCAGTCAAATCTTGCCATTTAAAATCAGACACTTTTACAGGCTGTGAAATGGTCCACTGCGCGCCGTTTGAAAACTTAATTGCGCGGACCAACACATCTGCATTCGGATTTCCATCTGCAATTTTTTGCATATCAGGGATCGCGTTTTGAATGGCGTAATTTAGAGACTGAACCTTGCCATCCACAGCCATTGAACCAGAACAATCGCAAATCCAAATAAAATGTAATGGTCGTGTGGCCAATTCCCCACCAGGTCTATTGGGCATATCAACTCCTTATTATGATCAATTCGAATTATTATTTACGCCTGGAAGACTGGCATAAAACAGCCCTGAAAACGAGTCATTACTGCGTGCCATCCAGAAAAACCCTTCAAACCAGCCTAAGTTTACTACTATTTTTTATTTTTCTTCATCAGCCCATCAACGTGCAAATTCCTTGTAAGCTTAAACAGCCTTCTCCGCCAGGGCAATAGCACCCAGCACGCCAGCCCGCCCACCCAGGGCAGGCAGCACGATGAAATCAGAGATATCCTGTCTGACAAGCGCAGATTGGACATAGCCATTCAGGATGGTTTGGACTTTTTTATGCACAAGCGGCAACATATGCGCCTGTTGCGTCACACCACCACCAATCACAATTTTTTGAGGAGAAAGTATCAAAATGAAATTGACCAGGGCAAGCGCAATGTATTGAGCTTCAAGCTCCCAAGCTGGATGCTCAACCGGCAGGCTCTCGGCCTTGCGTCCCCAACGCTTTTCAATAGCAGGGCCAGCTGCCAACCCTTCAAAACAATCGGCATGGAACGGACAGGCGCCGGTAAAGGGATCGCTCACCAAATCGTGCGGGATACGGATATGTCCCATTTCCGGGTGCAACATACCATGCAACAGATGGCCATTTACCAGGGCACCTCCGCCAATGCCAGTACCGATCGTCAAATACAGGACCGGGTCGCAGCCCTGCGCCGCCCCCCAACGCACTTCGGCCAGGGCTGCCCCATTTACATCTGTATCAAAACCTACTGGCAAATGAAGATCAGACTGGAGACGTCCCACAAAATCCGTATTGGACCAGCCGGGCTTGGGTGTGGGTAAAATATGTCCATAAGATGGTGAAGCGCGATCCGGATCCAGGGGGCCAAAGCAAGCCACTCCAAGTGCAGCTAATGGCCCAAATTGCTTTTCCTGCTCCTGGAAAAACCGGATAGCCTGCGAAATTGTTTCTTCAGGTGTGGTCGTGGGAAAACGCACTTCTGCCCTGATATCATCCGGCCCAGTGCCAATCGCACAAACAAA
>CAZLJB010000397.1:2816-3973 GCA_964559195.1 uncultured Anaerolinea sp.
TATCCTACATCAAGTTATAATTAAGGAATGCTATATATTCGCATTTCCAACATAATTGGCTCGACGCGCCGCATACGGGATGGCGCTGTTTTACTGGACGGTTCAAAAATCCTTGCAATTGACTCAGCTAACAATCTACCCATGCCAGGCGGGGCAGTTTTGCTGGATGCACACAGCTTGAATGCCGCCCCAGGTTTCATTGATTGGCAACTTAACGGTGGCTTTGGACAGGATTTTACCGAAAATCCGACCAGCATCTGGGATGTGGCCTCCCGGCTGCCAGAACATGGAGTGACAGCTTTCCTGCCAACCATTATAACTGCCCCACTGGCGGTCTATCAGCAGGCACAGACGGTTTTGCGCAATGGGGCGCCCACTGGATTCTGTGGGGCAGAACCACTCGGGCTGCATTTCGAGGGCCCGTATCTGAACCCCGCCAAAAAAGGCGCCCACAATCCCAATCATTTACGCAGCCCATCCACCAGTGAAACCGCAACTTGGTCCCGAAAAAACGGCGTCTGGCTGGTTACCCTGGCTCAGGAGCTAGCCGGAGCGCATCACCTGGTGATATCGCTACGAAAAAAAGGCGTGGTGGTCAGTGCCGGGCACAGCCTGGCAACCTATGAGCAGGCCCAGGATGCCTTCAAAATCGGAGTAAGCAGCGTAACACATTTATTCAACGCCATGCCAGCGCTTGATCACCGCGCACCCGGTTTGATCGCTGCCAGTTTGCAAACCCGTAACGTTTATACCGGCCTGATCCCGGATGGGATCCATGTACACCCGGCCATGGTTTCATTGGCCTGGAAACAGAAAGGACCACAGAAAATGGCGATTGTCACGGATGCCATGGCTGCCCTGGGCATGCCAGCCGGGATTTACGGGCTGGGCGATTACCATGTATACGTGGATGCCGTTTCGGCTCGCCTGGAAAATGGCACGCTGGCTGGCAGTATCTTACAAATGGATCAGGCTGTACGCAACCTGATGGCTTTTACAGGCTGCAGCCTGGCCCAGGCAGTTGGCGCTGCCAGTTTGAATCCAGCCCGCTTGACGGGAGCCCGCCACAAGGGCCGCCTGCAACCCGGCGCGGATGCCGACCTGGTATTGCTGGATGATCAGGCCAATATCATGGTCACCATCGTTAAAGGCAAAGT
>CAZLJB010000398.1:0-3966 GCA_964559195.1 uncultured Anaerolinea sp.
ACACGGCTCTGAACACTCTTTCCCTACACGACGCTCTTCCGATCTGCCCAACAGCCGCCTGGAACGATTATTTACCCGCCGGCTCAATATCCCTGGCGCCGTGTTGAGCGCCCTGGGAGCAGCCCTGTTTTTGAATTTTTTAGCAGCCATGATCTCAACCTTCTCAGGTATCAATCTGTATTCCAGAGGCTGGCCGTTGGAGATTTTCCTGCTAGCCGGGTTCCTGGCGATCCTGATGTGGGCGGTGGAGACCCACTGGCTGTTGATCCCAATCCTGATCCTGTTTGGGAATGGGCTGGTGCTGGGCTATACATCCCTCAGCGGACGCTGGGGTGATTGGCTGACCTTCCTATGGCTGCTGGAGATATTAATGCTTGGCACAGCCATCTCCTTTCCCATTTACCTTAAACGCAGCTCAACCCGCCTCAAACTGCTGGCGCACACCTGGGGCGGCAGCATCGCTCTGTTGGCTGTCTTATTTGCCAGCCTGACCGGTCTGCTGGCTTTGCTGGCTGGCTTCCGATAAGAGCAACGGCAAACCGGAAAAACATATCACAGCCTGTTTTTATAGTTAAAAGCACCACCTGCAGGGAAATCCGCAGAGTTTTGTTCGTAAAGGCGGCAAAATCAGGATGATTTAAGTACCCGGTCGAGGCGTGTTGATTTGAACGGTACATCGACAATTTTATTAAAATGGAGAACCAATATGAAAATCGAACGTTATATCCCACTGATCATCGGCTTCGGGCTGGTCGCCATCGGCGCCATCAGCCTGGCCGGAAATTTATTACTGCGCCTGGAGGCCTGGCGGCTGTGGCCCATCACCGTCATCCTGCTAGGGCTGGCGCTGACCGCGCCCGGTTTTTGGGGGCTGAGCAGGCGTGGCCTGGGCTCCTTCTTTATCCCGGGCAGCCTGGTGCTGACGACCGGTGTGTTATTGATGATCGCCAGCCTTACAACTCGTTGGGGAATTTGGTCGCTGGCCTGGCCGCTGGAGTTGATCAGCCTGGCCCTCGGTTTTGCCCTGGCGGCTGTTTTTATGCGGCTGCCGGCCCTGGCCATCCCGGCCTTTATTCTCGGCATCAATGGCCTGCTGTTGCAATTCTGCAGCCTGACCGGGCTGTGGCAGGCCTGGATCCTGCTCTGGCCGCTTGAACCGCTCAGCGTTGGCCTGGGGCTGCTGGTACTCAGTTTCTTCAATAAGTCGCATGGCACACGTTCAGCCGCCATGGTGCTCTTGATGGTGGCTGGCGGTGGTTTCTTCATTACATCCCTGATCAGTGTTTTCAACGCCAGTATCTTAAAGTTTGGCGCACCGCTGATGTTGATCCTGACCGGAGCCCTGCTGGCCGGGTTGAGCTTTTTCAAGCCAAAAACGGCCACTCCGGAGCATCCCGAACCAGAAGCAGGTTAATTTGGTTATTTAGAGCTGAGCCAGCAAGGCGCGGTAAGCACTCGCATTGGGGGGATTCATCAGCAAGATGTGATTGACCACCGCCAACATTTCGGCTTTATCGCCTTTGGTTGCCAATTTGTTCCCGATCTGATCCAGCATTGCAATCGCTGCGGCTGTTTGGCCATTCTTGTGGAGTTGATCTGCCAGCAGGTGATAAAGCATGGCCTGGTCTGGGTACTCAGCCACCAGCTTTTGCATGAAAGGCACGATCTGCTCACGCTGGTTGCGTTCCAGGTAGGTAATAAAAGACTCCAACTCAGCCTGAGCCTGCGGGATCTGCGCCAGGCGCAGGTTTAGCTCAATCAAGCTTTCGCGGGTACTGAAATCATCTGGTAAGATGGTACGGATCTGTTCATAAACCCGAATAGCCTGGCGCCAATCCAGGCGCTGCATATCGATATCCGCCATGCGCTGCAAGATTTTGACACTCCAGCTGCGGTTGGCATTGGGCTGTTGGGCCTGGCGCAGGGCGGTTGTAAAGGCCTTACGAGCCATATCAAGCTCGGCCAGACGGTAATAGATATCGGCTAATTCCATGTATTCACTGATGGCATCGTCGACCTGGCCGCGGGCAACCAGTTGGTCAACCAACCGGTTGCGCAGACCCAAATCCATGGGAGCGAGCTGAATAACACGCCGCAGGACATTGGTGGCCTGGGCGCCCTCACCCCGCACACTATAGGCATTGGCTACGGAACTGAACTTGAGGATTGCCTCAGGCCTGCGGCCTTCACGGATCAGTAATTCGCCGATCAGGATATGCAGCGGTAGGTAGGTTGGAGCGTATAACAGGGTATGGAAGGCTTCATCCATGGCCGAACGTAAATAATTGGCACGCGCCAGCTCGTTGATGTTCTTCATGGCTTCAATCACCTGGCTGGATTGAGCCTGGATGATGATTTCAGCCAGCGGCAGGGCCTGACCTTCCGGGTTGGGCATCTCAGCGCGCAGTTTATGCAAATGCTGGCGCCAATTAACACGCATCAACATCTCTTCGACGTTTTCACACAATTTGGCCTGGGCCGCCGGGTCATTTTCACGTCCAAGCGATTCAATCAAAGGCTCGTACAACTGCAGGATGAGTTCGGCCTGATCCGGAGTTACTACAGCTACATCCGCAATTTTGAGGGCTTCCAAATATTCCAGGGCGGCCTGCTTGGTGCGCTTCAAATTGCGCAAAATTTTGCCACTTAACAGGCGGGCCGCCAGGGCGTAATCCGTGTGTTTCACGGTTTGCTGAAGATTGCGAAGCGCGCTTTCCTGCTGATCCGTTCTGGAAAGCAGCAAACCCATATCAAAATAGATGGCCTGGTGGTTAAACCCGGCCTTGACGGCCTGTTCCAATTCGGTCAGTGCCAGGGCTTCTTTTTCCTTGGTCTGGGCATCGATGGCTTCACTCAAATGAAGCAGGATTTTTGTATGGTCGGCCTGGTTGGAGTTGGCCTGGCCCAAGCTTTTGACAATTGAGGTTAACCCACGCCGCACCACAGCTTCGGTACTGTCATCTTCCATATCGAATAAGACATCGGCAAAAACTTCCAGGGCCTTCTGACGCGCTTCAATGATCGGATCGGGGCTTTCCTGAACCAGAATCTTGGGTGCAGATAATTCCTTGACTGCTGCCATACGCAACGGACCGGTGCCGCCCTTGGGGCGCATGGGCTTTGGCAACACCTGTCCCATCCTGAGCAGATTCATGGCCTGTTTTAACTCGGCACTTTCAGGATCAAACTGGGCAGCGTGTCTTAAAATTTCATCGGCCTTCTGTAAATTGCCAGCGTGCTGCAAAATGCTGGCGACGGCGATATATTCAATCGTAGCCTGGTGGATCTGACCGGTCTTTTCATGGATCAGCGCCAGGCGTGAACGGGCCTGCAAACTTTCAGGATCGAGCTGAATGACGGTCAACCAATTTTCAATGGCCTTATCCACATCCCGCAGCTTTAAATACAACTCAGCGGCATACAAAGCCGACTGGATGGCTTCCTTGATATTGCCGATGCGCTCATTGATCTGGGCGATTTTTTCAAAAGCGATCGGATCTTCAGGAGAAACCCGGGCCGTGCGAATATAAGCCTTGAGAGCCTGCTCATAATTTTGCAGCTGGTATTGGGCCAGCGCAAAACTATTGAGCGCCTTGGGGCTATCGGGGAACTCGGACAGGGCGCGCATATATGCGCTGGCCGCCTCGGCCCAGTTCTGGTCCCAGGCGGCTGAATGGCCTTCATTCATTGCTTTTTGAAAAATATCTTCACGTCCTGCCATGTTTTCACCAGTTATCATTGAATGGTTGTTACTGGTTCCGGCGACGCATCAGGGCAGCACCTGCATTGAGCCCCAACTGATGCCCGAACGAGCTTCCGTCGAAAGAGGGATATTCAAAGGATAAGCCGTTTCCATCGTGTGTTTAACAATCCGGGCGGTCTCGAGTAATTCTGCCTGCGGGCATTCTATCACAATCTCGTCAGATCGGAAGAGCACACGTCTGAACTCCAGTCACCTGAAGCTAT
>CAZLJB010000399.1:0-3965 GCA_964559195.1 uncultured Anaerolinea sp.
ATTACTGTATTGATGGAAATTATCTGACATGAATGGATTAATGGCTTTGTTGGGTTCGGGTGAGTATTTACCGGTAATGAATTCCATAGACAGCTTTCTGTTAAAACAATCTGTACCGGATGGTCGTATACCAAAAGTGGTTTGTCTGCCGACCGCAGCTGGATTGGAAGGTGAAGTGTCGGTGAATCGCTGGCTAAGCATGGGGCAGGAACACTTTACAGCCCTGGGAGCGGAAGTTCAGCCCCTCCACATTACCAATCGTGATGAAGCCAATGACCCGCACTATATTGAGTTGATCGGGCAGGCTGACCTGGTTTATTTTTCCGGAGGCAATCCAACTTATCTGCATGAGGTAATGCTGGGCAGCCAGGCCTGGGATGCGGTATTATCTGCAATCCAGCGAGGGGCTGCCTTCGCCGGCTGTTCCGCTGGCGCGATGTTTGTTGGTGAATTTTTACCAGATTTACGTGGGTTTAGCCTGCGGAGTAAAAAGGCTTTTGGCTTGTTGGCGAATTCGCATATTTTTCCACACTTTGACCGGATGGTAAGCTGGCGAGGTATTACCCTGCCAATTTTACAAGGGCTTATCCCGGTTGGTGAGTATGCGCTCGGGCTGGATGAGGATACCGCCCTGATAGGTCGACCTGGCGAAGATTGGACTGTGATGGGACGTCAGAAGGTTTATGTAATCACCAAAACGGAGATAAAAACCTACGCAGCCGGGGAAACTGTCACGCTTCCGGCTTAATCACTGTAATCGTTAAACCGATGGAAAAGGAAACTGATATGAAACAGCTCATTCAAAAATTAACCGAAACTTTCAGTCCTTCCGGCTTCGAATTTGCGATCCGCGCTGCGATTCGCGCGGAAGTTGAACCGTTTGCCGATGAAATCCGAGTTGATGCGTTAGGTAATCTGATTGTTCGCAAAGGTCCGTCGCAAGCGTCGGAAAACGTCGTACCAAAGCGGATCATGATTGCTGCTCATATGGATGAAATCGGCATTATTGCCAATCATATTGACGAAAATGGATTTGTGCGTTTTGGCCCAATTGGGGGTGTTTATCCGCGGCATCTTCCGGGAGGACGTGTGCGGTTTTCCAATGGAACCCCGGGTGTCATCGGGGTGGAACCGGGCGAGAAGCCGGGCGAAATACAACCATTGGAAAAGTGCTATATTGATGTCGGTGCCAGCAGCAATAAGAATCATCCTGTCAGAATTGGGGATGTCGCCAGTTTCGATCGCAGTTTTCTCGATCTGGGTGACCGGTTGGTTGCCAAGTCGATGGATGATCGCATCGGCTGCGTTGTTGCGATTGAAGCTCTCAAGAGCTTGAAATCTACTCCACATGAAGTCTATTTTGTCTTCACTACCCAGGAAGAGGTTGGAACACGCGGTGCGGAAACATCCGCTTTTGGTGTTGATCCTGATCTTGGTTTCTCGATTGATGTAACAGCCTGGGGCGATACTCCCATGCAAAAAGGTTTTGAGATGAGTCTTGGCAAAGGACCGGCTATCAAGATCAAGGATAGTGGCATGCTTTCTGATCCTCGCATCATTAACTGGATGATCCGCAGTGCTGAAAAGGCAAAACTGCCTTATCAGCGCGAGGTGCTGCCGGGGGGCACAACGGATGCGCGCGCAATGCAGTTGGTACGTGCGGGCGTGCCTGTCGGTTGTATCTCCATTCCATGTCGTTATGTGCATAGTCCATCTGAAATGGTTGACTACCGTGATGTACAAAATGCAGTCAGGCTGATTAATGTCATGCTCAGTAACCCGGTCGAATTGTAAAAAATAAACCCCTCAACAGAAGTTCCGCACACTCAAAGTTTATTTTGAGTGTGCGGTTTTTATTAATCGTTCATTTGTTCTAGTATCCTTGCTTTTTTTTCAGAATCAGAGTAAATTTTAACCACTTACAGTTTCTACTATAGGAGTGCTCATGACAGACGAATTTTATCTGGGCCGTATGTTTGATCTCAAGACTGCCAGTGTCAACGGGCAGAACATGCAATATGATCCTGTCGACCTGACTACGCATGCTGTCATCACGGGAATGACCGGTTCTGGAAAGACGGGTCTGTGTATTGGTTTGATGGAAGAAGCGGCGTTGCAGGGCATCCCTGCCATTTTGATCGATCCAAAAGGTGACCTGACCAACCTGCTCCTTCATTTTCCCGATCTGGCACCGCTGGATTTTCAACCCTGGCTGGATGCGGATACCATTAGACGACAGGGGAAATCTCTGGAAGTAGTAGCGGCCGAGACCGCCGGGCAATGGCGGGATGGCCTCAAGGAATGGGGCATTGACCAGGAAAAAATCAAGGCCCTGAGCACTGCTGCGCATTATGCAGTTTACACCCCCGGCTCAGATGCGGGTTTGCAAATCAGTGTACTTTCCTCGCTTGAAGCTCCTGATCTTCCATGGGAGGGAAACAAGGAAATTCTGCGAGAGAAAATTTCCAGCACTGTGACTGCATTGTTGGGTCTGGTCGGTTATGATGATATAGATCCACTGCGATCCCGGGAGCATATCCTGCTTTCAAATATTTTCGAGGCCACCTGGAGTCAGGGCAGCAGCCTTGATCTGACAGAATTAATCCTGCATGTTCAAAAACCGCCTTTTGAGAAACTGGGAGCTTTTGCTGTCGATAATTTTTTCCCAGCTAAAGAACGTGACCAACTGGCGCTGACGCTAAACAATATTCTGGCATCACCTGCCTTTCAGGCCTGGCGGGAAGGCGAACCGATGGATGTGCGCGCCTTATTGTTTGCCGCGGATGGGAAACCACGTCATAGCGTTTTTTATATCGCGCATTTGAGCGATGGCGAACGCATGTTTTTTGTGACCCTGCTGTTATCCGCGATTGAAACCTGGATGCGCACCCAATCCGGTTCCATTTCCTTGCGGGCCCTGGTCTATTTTGATGAATTATATGGCTACCTTCCGCCAACAGCCATGCCTCCCAGCAAAACTCCGCTGCTTCGCATGCTCAAGCAGGCGCGCGCTTTTGGGGTGGGAATGGTTCTGGCAACCCAAAATCCTGTGGATGTGGACTATAAGGCGCTTTCGAATGCCGGGTCCTGGTTCGTGGGAAAACTTCAGACAGAGCGCGATAAGAATCGCCTGCTCGATGGGCTCCAATCTGCGAGTGCCGACCTGGATCGCAACGCTTACAGTGAGATTATTTCTGCACTTGGAAAGCGGGTTTTTTTGTTACACAATATTCATGCCAACGGCGCGGTCCTGTTTCAAACCCGTTGGACACTGAATTTTCTGGCAGGCCCATTGACACGGCCTCAGATCCCGTCTTTGAACAAACTGGTTGGTGCGGTTAGGGTAAGTTCCAATCCGGTTGAACAAATCGCTTTTTCGGATGGACAGTCGCAGGTCTTTGAAGACCTTTCTCAATATCAGCCAATTTCACAACCCGAGCCCGACTTGAACCCACGGATTGGAACGATTCGGAATCAGGCTGCCACCGTACGGACCGGTTCCAGGGACCAGGGCAGTCAGACCAGGCCTTCCATCCCTGCTGGTATTTCCGAATATTTTTTACCGGTTACCTACACTCTGAGCGATGCGTTTAAACTTGCTAGCGAGCCTATGCCGGTTGATTCGCGGCTGGAAAACGTGCTTTATCGTCCCACCTTACTGGCTTGCGCCAGGATTCGGTTTATTGACCGGCGTTATGGAGTTGATAGTGAAGTTGTGCGTGATGCGCTGGTGGATCGATTAGACCGGCGTGGAGTGGTGCGCTGGGATGATTTTCCGTATGATGGCCCGGAAATGGAAAAACTCGAAGATCAACCAGCGCCACAATCTCGCTTTATCACGCCGGATGCTGCATTTGGTGATGTCAAGCTAATCAACTCGCTGCAGAAAGATTTCATCGATTGGGTTTTCCGTACCACCAGATCGGAAGAGCACACGTCTGAACTCCAGTCACCTGAAGCTATCT
>CAZLJB010000400.1:0-3954 GCA_964559195.1 uncultured Anaerolinea sp.
GCTGTGCAAAAACGTGTCGTGGATGTGATCCACTCCGGTGGAATGAGCGTAGAAAGAGACATTGTCGACGTTGTGCGGACTTTTATATTTAATGAAACCAAGCGCCGCCCAATGGTCTTTGTCACCATGACCAAGGTGTAATCCGAAGATTCAAATCCCGTTTTCTATCTACGCGTGGGGCATAATGGCCAGTTTTTATTATTAATTATTGGTCCAGAAAAGCGTTTTTATGGGTTTTTGAGCGAGATTTCGCTCAAAAACCCACTTTTTTTATTGATGAAAATAAAGGCTCTTCGCATCCGAATCGCTTACGCTGGAAATTAAAGATGGGAACTGCAAACACAGAATACCTTTTAGAAAATTATGCACCAATCACCTGCAACCAATATTTCTGGGCAAGGATGTAATTTTTACAGGGCGGAGTATGTTTTTTAGCGTCATGACTGATGACTGCCCAAAATTTTTGAGGCAATTGCCCGATCAACCTTTCCCATGGGAAAATTGGAAAGTTCCGAGATAGCAACCCAAGATAGTGTCTGATTAACCGATTCCTCCACAAGTTCACAATACCAGGCTGATTCAGTCAGTGTGAAGTGGGTGTAAGCATGCTGTAATTTCACCAGAAATTTTATCGGGCGAATTACGAGCCCATATTCGACAGACAGCGCACTCATCAGGGATTGCTCTGTTTCCACTTCCACCAAACCGGATGGAAACTCCCAAAGACCACCCAGTAAACCTTTTGACGGACGCAAAGCAAGCAGCACCTTCCCTGCTCGTACCAACACTGCTGCCATTTTGGTGCGATGTGGGACAACAGGCCTGGGTTTTAACACTGGTCTGCTTTCAGGAGACTCGAGCGATTGACATATTTTCTCTAATGGACACTCGAGGCAAAGTGGCTTTTTGGGAAGGCAAACTGCCGACCCAAGATCCATCAGCGCCTGGTTGTAATCACCTGCGCGTCCGATAGGAAGATGGTCTTGAGCCAATGACCAAAGAATTTCTTCACCTGGCGATGCATCGGCTGGCTGCGAAACATCAAAAACCCTGGCAAAGACACGTCGCAAATTCCCATCCAGTGTCGCAACATCCTGTTGAAAAGCTATTGAAGCAATCGCCGCCGCCGTATAACGCCCGATGCCAGGTAATTTACGCAGAAGGTTGATCTCGTGCGGAATTTCTCCACCATATTCAAGCATAACTAGCCTGGCAGCCTGGTGCAGATTGCGGACCCTGCTGTAATAACCAAGTCCTTCCCAGGCTGATAGAACCGCTTGCTGTGAAGCTTCTGCCAGTGAAGCAATGGATGGGAATTGGATCATCCAACGCTCAAAATACGGGATGACCGTCTCCACTCGGGTTTGCTGCAGCATAATTTCTGAGACCCAAACCCCATATGGATCAACATGCCCGCGCCAGGGAAGGGCGCGGGCATGTTGATCGTACCAGGCTAAAACAAACTCGGAAAATTCAGGCTTCATATCTAATCTGTGCAACTGGCTGGTTGTCCAAAATAATATTTAAAACTGAAAACCACCTTTAGCTGGGGCGAGCTTTTGAGAAAAGTTTTTCACAAAGTTGAAGAGCTGCTCGCGCAGATGACCCCACTCGACCGAGTTCAAGATTCGTTGTGCATCCGGCAAATCGGGAGCAAGCAGTGCAACCATGATTTGAGGATATTCCCCATAAATGGTTGCCCAGGCTTCAGTAGGCTCAAGGCCAAGACGCTGCATACCAGGAATGAATTCACCAATCATGAATTCAAAATATTCCTGCTCTCGCTCGGGAGAAATATCCCATGTCATTAGCAATTTAACTGGCATACAGTCTCCTAACTGCTGACAATATCCAACACAACTACCCTGGTTTCATCTGGCAAACCCGAACGAGTGAGTTTTAGGGATGGAACAGTTTCATGCGAGGCCAGGCCCATTTCTTTCAAAAACTTTGAAAGCGGATCAAGCAAAAGTTTGCCACCGTCACTGGCATAATGCATGGGAATGACAATATTGGGCTCCAAAAGTGAAATCACTTCTGCAGCCTTGGCAGCATTAAGACCATTGCCGCTGCCAACCGGCACCAGAGCAACATTAACGGTTCCCAGTGCTTCAACTTCTGATTGGGAAGGTACCTGGCTCAAATCGCCCAGGTGGGCAATCGTTAAACCATCGAAATCAAACAGAAACAAAGTGTTGCGCAGTTGATCAGCACCTTTTTTATGATTGATGTCGGTTTGCACTCCAGTAATAAAGACCCCGCCAATTTCAAATTCTCCCGGCCCGGTAAGTTTATGTTCAGCGCCTTTTACGGCACTCATAAAATTATGTCCAGGGGCATCATGACTGACTGTAACAATATCCGCCCGCAACTTTAGCAATTCGTACCCAACAATATCACTGTCAAATGGATCGGTCACAACCGCAGCCATGCCGCGCTCAATGAACCGGAAACAAGAATGACCATACCAGACAATTTCCATTTTTTACTTTCTCCGCTTGTTATTATACTGCCTTGCAGAAACTTTAGCTGCAATATCAGGATTATACCCGCAAGAAATGGCTGGGAAACATGTTTTCCACTTCTCATATATTTCTATTACGTTGGTGAATGCGCTCTTAGGATGATTTCCAAGGTCTCATGGCAGAAATTGGAGAAGTGAAGAAATTGGGTAGAACCATGGGCGTCAAAACGTGCTAAAGTATAAATGAGAGAGATGGGGAAATTTCCTGCTCATGATGAAAGGAGGCTCGAATGATTGCACCTGCAAAAAGTCACCTGCTTAATATCCTATTGGCTGATGACGGCTCGCCTAATATCCGCCCAGCAGTTCAGCTGTTAGCTGATCTTCCCCATGAACGTGATTGTACTATTACTGCTCTGCGGGTGTTCACGCCCCTCGAAGGGTCGGAATATGGCCGGGTAGAAGCCGATGCCGAAAAAATAAAAAATATGCTCAAAAGCCGGCATCTTCACTTCCAATCCAAACTGGTACAGGGATATCCGTCTGATTTGATTATCCAATATGCCCAAGAAAATTCGCCGGATCTGGTTGTGCTGGGCAGTAAAACCAGTGGGAGGTTGGGAGGTTTAATCGGCAATGTGGCTAGCAATGTTGTCCATTCCGGGCGATGGCCAGTACTGATTGTACGGGGGCCATATAACGGCCTCAAACGAGTCTTACTGGTCACGGATGGCTCCCCAGCCAGCCAGCATACTTGCGAATATATTGGGGATTTCCCACTTCCAGCCGAGACAACCCTGGAAATCCTGCATGTCGTAGTACCCGTCAGAACCACCTATCCGGTAGAACCTGCCGGATTGTCTATGCCGATCCTTTCAGCACAAGACGAAGCCCGCCTGAATCAGGAAAATCTTTTACAGGGTCAAATATTTCTTGAAAAAGCAAAAAGCAACCTTAATTTTCCGTTCGAAACAAAGCTGACCCTGCTGTTAGGCGACACGATTGAACAAATCCTGGCTCACATTAAGGAAAAAGATATTGACCTGCTCGTGTGCGGTTCGCGAGGAGCCGGAAATCTGACAGGCTGGTTATTGGGTAGCATCTCACGTGAACTTGTGCGCCAGGCAACCTGTTCAGTATTGGTTGTACGCACACCACCGGAACCTAAATAGTCTTTTAAAATAGACTCAAGCGGTCTTAGCCAGTTTGGATCGCCAGTCTTTTATAATAAAGGGTAAGTAAAGTAGCAAGCAGGTCAGCAGGGCGATCACTTCCAACCAAGGAATGTAATATGGCCAGGCTGGCAATAAATCCATGATGCTGGCCATGGCTGGTTTTCCATTGATCATCAGGTAATTGCTGCCAATGGCCAGATTGACAAAGAAGATGATCAGCATATAGATGTTTGCAATTGCAAAAATCCGCAGGATCGATTTCCAGGTTGGCCGAAATCCTTCCACTACGGTCATATAAACGCCAGCGCTGACCAA
>CAZLJB010000401.1:0-3953 GCA_964559195.1 uncultured Anaerolinea sp.
GATAGCTTCAGGTGACTGGAGTTCAGACGTGTGCTCTTCCGATCTCTGGGAAGCATCCCAAATATAGGTGGCAGCGCGCTCGACCCCAACCAGGATTGGCATGATACGAACGATAGTTGCCAGGATTTCATCAATGTCGGAGAGACTGACAACCGCCTGCGCCACCTGCAAAAGCGCTGCTGAAGCATAAGCCTGTTCCTGGGCGGAATCATATAAACGCGCATTTTCAATGGAAACAGCTGCATAACTTGCAAAAGTTGTGGTCATGGCCTGGGCTTCATGCCCATACCGTCCAGGCGTATGATGCGCCAGGGTCAAAACCCCAACCGTTTGATCGCCTATACGAAGTGGAACTGCAATGGCGGAATGATCACCGTCAAAACCAGCCGAAATCGCCGAAGGGCCCATGGGATCATTGGGTTTGCGGATATAGGGCTGGCGGGAAAGCAAGGCTGTCGCCAACATGCCAGTCGCTTCAGGATAATTCAGGCGCGCATTTTCCAGATCCGCAGCATGGGCACCATGTACGGCCGCACAGAAAATATTTTCTTCATCCAGCAGCCAAATGGCAGCAATATCGGATGGCAGGTTGCGTTCCAATTCCGTCAAAATAGTTTGCAACACCTGGTCAAGACTGGCATTGGCTGAAAGTAAAACCGCCACCTCGCGCAAACTATCTGCGGCCTGACGACGCCACTGCTCCGAGCGGTATAGATCGGCGTTTCGAATAGCCGTCGCAACTGAATCACCCAGGGTTTCAATAATAAGCTTGTCCTGATCGGTAAAGGCATCAAGCTGGTCAGACTGGACATCCAGAATCCCGATAACCTGGCTATTGAAAGTCAATGGCACGGTCAACTCAGAAAGGGTATTGGATGGCGGCAGAGGCGATGGTACATAACGTGGCTCGGCGCCGACATTATTGGACAAGATTGGCTCGCCATGCAGCGCAACCCAGGGGATGATGCCTTCTGAATCATCCAGGTTAAGAATATAACCTTCCAAAGCTGCAGATCGGGCGCCTGACCCGGCTTCGTAATGGATCTGACGCCGGTTGGGATGAACTGTAAATAAATGAACATAGGGGAAGTTAAAACGGGTACTGATTACTTCAGCCACTTCCTGCATTAACTCACGCAGGCTCAAGATAGATGTGATTTGCTTGCTCACTTCAGCAACCACCCGCAGCTGGTTTGCCTGGCGGCGTAAATCACCATACAACCGGGCGCCTTCAATTGCCACCGCCACACTATCCGCCAGAGCACGCAAGACTAGCATGTCATACGGATGGAAAGCATTCAACGCTTCTGATTGAACATCCAAAACACCAACCACCCGGTCTTCAACCTTAAGCGGCAGCGCAAACTCCGAGCTGGTCTCTGGCAGGCTGGTAACCGCCCGAAAACGCTTTTCTGAGCTGATATCATTTGCCAATAGCTCCTGACCGGTTTCTGCAACATAACCAACCAACCCCTGGCCCAGCTCCACCTGAAAAACCAGCTCACCTGCTTGATCCTGGTGTTTTTTTGACCCACCCGTGGATGAACGGAAAGTCATTTGTTTTTGGCCAGGCTCCAGCGTGAAGATGCCCACGTAGTAATATTTAAAGGTTAATTGAATTAGTTTGGTTACCTTATGAGCCAGCTCATCTATATCAGGCTCATTGGCAATTTGGGCAGAAACAATCCGAACCAGGCCCAATTGCTCCAAACGCCAGCGTTCGATATTGACCCTTTGCCAGGCGATCAGTGCAACCGAAGCAATTCGAGCGAGACCTTTCAATAATTCAAGTTCGCGGGTTGAAAAATTATGGACATCTGGCCGGATAATTTCTATCACCCCCAGGCTGGTCTCATCATGCCGGAATGGTATCGCCAAATAATATGCGCCATCCTTATGCTTTCTAATAATTTTTCCGGTATCGTAAGCCCTGAGCTGGGTGCGGGTGATGGGTGCGGGGGGAAAATGGCTTTCCACCCAATCAGGCAATCGAAAAGCCGGCTCATTCAACCATATTGTAATTTGCCCATCGACCAGGCGTGAGGCAGTTTCGACAATCAGATCGCGCTGTGAGGCGAAACTGGCAGCCGTGAGAATATGTTCACCCAGATCAAATAAATCGGAATAACCAGCTTTATTTTTTTTGCCAATTTCTTGCTTTTGAGGAAGAACTTTTACCATGGTAAGCAGATTACCCTGCCCTGGTAACCATTCAAAGCGGACTTCATCCATGAGCTTACGCATAAAAAATAGGCCCAATCCCCCAACCATGCGATCTTCCAAAGCAGCGTCTACATCAGGTTCACTGGTTTGGTCCGGATCAAATCGTTTGCCGGAATCACGCATGACAATTGTTATAGCAGTATTGGTTACATCAAGGCTGATCTCAACTTGCCCATCCTGGATGCCTTCATAAGCATGCTCGATAATATTGGAAGCAGCTTCATCGACCGCCAATTGGAAATTATAAAGATCCTTGTCATCCAAACCAGCCTGCCGCGCAGCTGCAGCAGCAAACTCACGGATGGCATCCAAATATTCGAACTGGGCAGGAAAAATCTTGGTGGGCATTTCGTTATATAAGAGATGAAGCCGCTCTGACATGAATGTCCGGGCGGCTCAGGATTAAGGCTAATTTTGAAACACTAAAGATTACCGACAGCCGTGGTAACGTCCGGGAATATTCGGAACAGGGTTGTGAAACCAGCCAACTCAAGGGCCGAATTAATGTTTCCTGGTACATTGGCCAGCACCACTTCGCCACGATTAAAGCGTTTACAATTGCGCTGAGCCGAAATCAGGGCACGGAAACCTGCGCTCGACATATATTCCAGCTCGGTCATATCCAAAACAATCTTAAACCGCCCTTCGGCAGATATAGCATCCAGTGCTTCGCTTAGTTTTGGAGATGTGGCACTGTCAACACGCCCTATGATTGCCAATAAATCACAATGCTTAAATTGCTTCGCTTTAACTTCCATCAGTCCTCCAAGAAAAATTGGATATGTATTAAAAAAATTATATCACAGCCCCAATCCGAAATACTCCCCGCCAAGTTTAAAGCCAGCCTGCTCCAGCCGGGGCGTAAACATAGGTCTGAGGCCAGTGGGTTTCAGTTCTCCAGTGACTTTGCCTTCGATACCACTGTTGGTGGGATAGAACTTATATATATCCTGCTGGGTCACGATATCCCCTTCCATGCCGGCAACTTCCGTGATTTGCATGGCTTTTCTTGAGCCATCCGGCATCCGATTCATATGCACAATCAGGTTGATGGCAGAAGAAATCTGTTTTCGGATGGCAGTCACGGGCAGTTCTACGCCCGCCATCAGGGCTGTCGTTTCCAGGCGGGCGATGGCATCCCTGGGTGAATTGGCGTGCAGGGTCGTAATGGAACCAGAATGACCGGTATTCATGGCCTGCAGCATATCCAGGGATTCACCTCCACGCACTTCACCAACAATCAAACGATCGGGCCGCATGCGCAGGGCGTTTCGGACCAGATCGCGGATGCTGACAGCTCCTGAGCCATCCATATTGGGCAGTTTTGTCTCCAGGCGAACCACATGACGCTGCTTCAATTGCAGTTCCACGGCATCTTCAATGGTGACAATCCTTTCCCGGCTGGGAATAAACGTTGAGAGAATATTGAGCATGGTGCTTTTGCCTGAGCTGGTATTGCCAGATATCAGGATATTAAGACGCGCAACCACGCAGGCTTCCAGGAACTTCGCCATATAATTGGTGAGGGTTCCGACCTTGATCAAATCTTCAATGGTCATCCTGGTTTGCGGAAATTTCCGGATGGTGAGGACTGGTCCATCCACTGAGACAGGAGGCACGACTACATTAACACGTGAACCGTCTGGCAAGCGCGCATCAGCGGTGGGAGTGTCGGCATCGACACGGCGCCCGAGCGGCAGCAGAATACGATCAATAATGTGCATCAGGTG
>CAZLJB010000402.1:0-3946 GCA_964559195.1 uncultured Anaerolinea sp.
AGATCTGCAAGATTTTCCCCGGCGAATCGGCCGGTGGCCCGGGCTTTATCAGCGCTGTCATGGCGCCCTGTCCCTGGCACAGCCTGCTGCCCACCGGTGGTGTGGATGCTACCGAAGCCAGCATCCACGAATGGATCAAAGCTGGGGCGGCGGTGGTTGGTCTGGGCAGCAAGCTCATCTCCAACCAGGTGGTCAAGGATCAGGATTATGACGGCCTCGCCGCCAAAACAGCGCAGTGCGTCAACTGGGTGCAGTCGGCGCGCGGCGTTTCGGTTTTTAGCGGCGCAGAACACGTTGGGTTGTATGCTCGCAAATCCAGCCCTGAAACGTTGAGCGCCTGGTACCAGCAAACCTTCGACTTGCAGCGCAGGGAAAGCGCTGGGGCATTTTTTGTCTCCGGTTCCGGCCCGGGGCGCATCGAATTCCCCAAAACCAATTCGGATGCTCCGCTGCATATCGCCGTGCGCGTCAACAATTTTGAAGCCGCAGCGGCCAACCTGCAAGCCAAGGGCATCAGCCTGAAGGACCCGTCCATCAAGCCCGATTCCAAATTCGGCTACCTGGATATTGCCGACCCGGAAGGCAATCTGGTGCACCTTTTATGGCTGCCAAGGCGGTAAAATTGGTTTGCAAGGAGAATATTTAATGCCAGTCAAACATTTTCGCTTTGGTTCCATCCTGGGCGTGACTGCCCTGCTGGCAGGCCTGGTTCTGGTTGTCAGCCTGCCTGCCCAGGCTCAAACGGGCGGCCCGCTAGCCCCAGCCGAGATCCCCGGTGAAGTGATCTACGTGCCTTTCCCGGTTAGTATCAAACTGGATGGCAAACTGGATGACTGGCAGAATATTCCGGTGCAAACGGTAACAAAGGGGCCGTTTATCAGCGCCACCCCTGGCGAGGATGGTCCGCTTTCCTTTGCAGTCGCGGCGGATAACACGAATTTATATCTCAGAATGTCCATCGTTGACAAAAATATTATTACCGGGCAGCATGAAGCCAATTATTGGAACGAAGACTCGCTGGAGTTTTATCTGAACACCAGCGGTGATTTGAATGCTGCCGCCTATGGCCCTGGCATTATTCAGGTCAATATCAATCCCGGCAATATCGGCAACACCGACCCGGCCAGCCTGACTTTGACCGGCACCAACGCCGCGCAAGCGCAGGTGAACGCCTTTGTTTTTAAGACTGCCGATGGCTGGGGGTTTGAAGCTGCCCTGCCGCTCAAGATCAAGCCGGAGCATGGGCTTGAAATCGGTTTTCAAGCGCAGGCCAACGGCGCCAGCGAAAAGGATCGCAACGTGAAACTGATCTGGTCCAATACCGATAGCTCAGATAATTCCTGGAGGTCTCCGTTTTTGTTTGGCCGAGCCTTGTTTTTTGCCATTGGCAGCAAAGACATCCCCTCCGCGTCTGTGCGCGCTGCCGAGCCGACCGCCGCGCCCACTCCTACAGCTTTTGCGCCGGGTCAGCAGATCAGCGTCAACCAGCTTGGCTATTACACTCATGCGGTAAAAATAGCATCCCTGGCTTCAAAGCGCAAGGCAGCAGTGGATTGGGCGCTCAAGGATGGCAGCGGGCAGATCTTGCTGACCGGTAAAACCGAGGTGATGAAGGAAGACGGCGCAACCGGTGATGTTGTGCAGCGGATTGATTTTTCGGCATATGTCACGCCAGGCAAGGGCTATACTCTGGAAGCCGATGGGCATACCAGCGACCCGTTTGAAATTGGCGATGCGTTATACAGCACACTGAAATTGGATGCCCTGCGCTACTTTTATTTGAACCGCAGCGGCATGGATTTGGAACAGAAGTACGCCGGAAATTGGGCGCGGCCGGCCGGCCACCTGAGCGATAACAAGGTCACCTGTTATGCCGGGACGGATTCAACCGGCAAGACCTGGCCGAAATGCGATTACAGCCTCGATGCCTCCCGTGGCTGGTATGATGCCGGCGATTACGGCAAGTATGTGGTCAATGGCGGTATTTCAGTCTGGACTTTGCTGAATGCGTATGAGCGCAACCCCTCCGCCTTTGCCGATGGTGCGTTGAACATTCCCGAAAGTGGGAACAAGGTGCCTGATATTTTGGATGAGGCGCGCTGGGAGATGGAGTTTTTGTTGGGCATGCAAGTTCCGGCCGGGCAGTCCATGGCCGGAATGGCCCATCACAAGCTGCACGGCCTCACCTGGGATGCGATGCCGGGTACTCCGCCCACTCAAAGCGCTACCCGTTTCATCTTTCCACCATCCACGGCGGCCACGCTCAACCTGGCGGCGACGGCCGCGCAGTGCGCGCGCGTGTGGAAAAAAATCGACGCCGATTTTGCGGCCCGCTGTCTGACGGCGGCTGAGAGCGCCTGGCAGGCGGCGAAAGCGCATCCGGACTTGCTGGCGGCTGAGTTCCCAGATTTGGGAGGCGGTGCTTATGGCGATAAGAAAGTTTCGGATGAGTTTTACTGGGCGGCAGTGGAGCTGTATCTGACAACTGGCAAACCTGAATACCAGCAATCGTATATGGCATCAAAAGATAATTTGTCATCCCAAGCCATGTTCTGGGCGGATACCGCCTCGTTGGGGACCATCTCCCTGGCGGTGGTCAGGAAAGACGCGGCGGCGCAAGCAGCCCTGGTCAAAGCCGCCGATGATGTAATCTCGATCATGGCTGCAGGGTCGAATGGCTATCTCTCAGCGCTTCAGTCCAATAACTATCAGTGGGGTTCCAATGCGGATGCGCTAAACCGCGCCATTATGCTGGCGCTGGCGTATGATTTCACCGGCGAGGCACGTTACTTGAACGCCGCGGCCGAAGTGATGAATTACATGCTGGGGCGCAACGCTTTAAACTTCAGCTATGTTTCCGGCTATGGCACGCAGGCCATGTCACATCCTCACCACCGTTTCTGGGGGAACCAGCCGGAAAACGGTTTCCCGCCCCCGCCGCCGGGCGTTATAGCCGGCGGGCCGAATGGCAATCCGTCTGACCCTGCCGCAAAAGCTGCCGGGCTGATCGGCAAACCACCTGCCAAAAGCTATGTGGATGGTATGGGTTCGTACTCCACCAATGAAGTGGCGATTAACTGGAATGCGCCCCTGGCCTGGATGGCGGCCTACCTGGATGACACGGCCCGCCCGATTCTGTCCGGTCAGCAGCCGGTAGCGCTTCCAACGATCCCCCCGTCGGTGCCTACTCCAGCCGCACAGTCTCAAGCTCAGCCCAGTTCCTGGGAATTCTTGATCAGCGCGGCGGTCGTTCTCGGGTTGATCGTTGTGGCGATGTTGATATGGCGCCGGCGGCGGTCATGAGTTGAAACCGTTTTATAAATCAGGATGGTACGAGACCATATTGGGCAACAGGGAATAATTGGCTATTCTGGGATCTACCCTCTTGCCGCCCAAACACACAACTATAATGTGCAGCCTGAAGCTCTTTGCGCCCTGTGGGTGGGGGCACCACGCCTTACGCATACCATAGAAATCTGTATCCCGATCTACAGAAAACCACGCTCTCGCTGAGCGTGGTTTTCTGTTTTGCAATTCTTGAAAGGTGGGGTAACGCCTCCACCATCGGCAGAGTTTAGACCAGCTTCACTGTTTCTTTACGAACAATGCAATCCTGGTGTTAAAGAATAGATTACTTTATAGGGAGTTCTTTCAAAGCATGATCAACACGCCATTTATTGACAGCAGCTTTGTCGGTAGCAGAAAGGACAAGTCCGGGAACGGTGGTCAGTTCACCTGTGCGTCCGTTTTCCCCTTTCCCCTCGAGGTAGTTGATCAAATCGGTCATGGCGGTCAACCCCAGCCCGTAAGGATCCTGGGCAATAACAGCTTGCACTTCACCATTGATGATCATGCGGCTGAGCTGGTCGGAACCATCAAAGCCAAATACGACAACCTTTTTGCCAGCCTGTTTTACGGCCTGGGCTGCACCGATGGTACCGCCTTC
>CAZLJB010000403.1:0-3934 GCA_964559195.1 uncultured Anaerolinea sp.
GTGCCGATCCTGGTCATGGATCCGAGGGGCTATGAACGGCAGGTGGCGCGTTTGCAGGAAGTGCGCCGGACGCGGGATGCAGGCCGGGTGGGGCAGGCGCTTGATGGGCTGCGGCTGGCCTGCCAGGGCACTGAAAATAGCATGCCAGCTATCCTGGAGGCGGTGCGGGCCTACTGTACCCTGGGTGAGATCGTTGGAGTGATGAAACAGGTCTTTGGCACATACGCCGAACCAACCTGGATTTAGACGTTTTACAAATTTATTGTAATTATTCCAAAACAATAAATTCAGGATAACATTACATTCAGATTGAATAATACAGAAAATGGCTGACTGCGCCTAAATCGGAATAACTTATATCAAACCTGAGTGTTATTCTCTGTGCTTGTACTATTTTTATCAACTCTTAAACCATTCCTGATACGGATGATTACTCCGACCAGTTAACGAGAAGCTGCAAACAGAACGCGCTAAGGCTCCATCATTTTTAGAAGACCATCACCAATTGGTAAGTTCCAACGAATCAGATAAATCCCTTGAAATAAAATGCATACATCTTCACCGAAGCCCAATACCCTAAAGGGAAAGACTTCGAAAAATCATCATCAGTCACAAGACTTAAATGGCGGATATTCCTGGTCTTCTTTCGTGGGTTCCATTTTCCTGTGTAGTAAGGCGGGAAATTTTCTTTTCTAAATATTAACCAACTGCTGCCCCACCGGTGGGATTTTCTTAATCAACTTGGTTCTTTGTGTTTTCTCGGCTGCCTTAGGCTTTGTCCCCAAATTTTGAAAAGAAATTTGTATTCGGCATTCAATGACATTCAAAAAGGGAAATGGGTGTGCATATTGAAGAAAAAACTGCTTCTGTTGGTCTGTTTACTCTGTCTTGGATTGAGCGCCTGCAATCTGCCTGCTGGTGCACTGGTCTTTCCACAAACTGCCCAGGCAAACCCTTCAGTAAATATGTATATGTTAGTTCCCCTAAACGGCGAAATTATTCCAGAGGGTAGCACCCAATTTCTGAGAGCGTATATAAGAATCGTGCTGCCTCCCCCCTCACCAATAACCATCGAGCAGGCTAGCTTCATTGTCAACGGAATGCCTGTTGGGTCAAGCAATAGTGAGTTCTTCCCTCTTTCGTTTGATTGGATTGCCCCGGCCCCCGGTGTGTACTATATTCAAGCCAAAGCCACACTCAGCGATGCCACTACGGTCGTTTCTGAGCCAGCCAGAATTTGTGTTATGACACTAAACACACTCCCAACCTGGTATGGAGGCTATTTTGGGCCGTGCCCACTTGCTACGCAAGTCCCCAATTCGCCGGAAACTGGGGTACTGGCTCTCAATGCGGTTGCAGCGCCCAAGTATGTCGACTTTTCACGGGTCTGCGCCCCTAATCCATCCGTAACCATGATCGTAAATGTCGACGATCCACAGGATCAAGTTGCGCTGGTTAGCGTTAATTTTCTTAGGCCAAATCTGGCCTTTGGACAATATCTTAATTGGATTACCACAAGGCCCAATAATCAAAAAGAATATCGGACAACTATCCATTTCCAGCCCGAATTTTGGGAAGGTACGGAAAGAATCGAATGGCAGGTTTTTGCCTTGAGCCGAACTGGACTGGCTATCCAGACCACCCGGGATGTTATTGTGGTTCGACAGCTTGAATGCAGCCAACACCCGCTCGAAATCGCAAATGGCACGCAAACCCCAACTCCGACCGACATACAGCCGCTGGAAATTATCCCGAGCCAGACACCCACCCAAATCCTGACAGCGACTGCCACCGCCACGCCGCTCGGCCCTCCAAAGTTAACCTTTACAAAAAATGCCTTCTGCCGCAAAGGCCCGGATCAATCCTTCTCGGATGTGACCGCCATCCTCTCCGGCGAGACCGTCGACATTCTGAACGTCAGCCAGGATGGCTTCTGGTATTACATTTACTGGGCAAAATTCAAGGCCAAATGCTGGGTGGCGGCCAAAACCGGGCAGGCCAGTGGTGACGCGGCCGGGCTGACAGTGTTGGTCGGGCCGGCCCTGCCCAAACCCAACAACCCGGTTGACCCGTCTAAACCGCCTGAACCCGCCAGCCCGGTTGACCCAACCAGCCCGCCAGCTCCCTGCAACCCACTGGTTCGAACCTGCCCATAGCAGCTTGCAGTTAAATACAATGTCTGTTCAAGATTTGTGGTGGCGCCCATTCAGAGCAATAAGGAAATTGCAGTGAAAATAAAAAACGTCCTTTCAGTGGTTGCACTATTCTGCATGCTCAGCCAAGCGCTTATCGCCTGCAACCTGCCCATAACACATCCTCTCACGCCTCCGCCTTCCAAAGTAAGAGAGGACATGACGCTAACATTAATACACCCACTTAATTATGGCATTTATCAAGTCAATCATCCGATCAATTTAGTGGCCAGGGTAATCACAACAAATCCGCCAAATGGATTAGGTACGTATTTTTTTACAGCAAACAATGTCCCAGTTGGGACAAACCTGGTGGGAAATATTGAATTTAATCCTTATTACGTGAACGGCTGGACTCCCACAGAACCAGGGGAATACTATATCCAGGCACATATTAACATAGAAAACAGTAATTCTGCCATCTCCGAACCTGTACGGGTTTGTGTCATGCCCTTTACATCCTTTCCGGATGACAATTACGATAGAACAGGCTATACAGGCCCCTGCCAGGTACCCACCCGCATCCCAACCCATGCCAACACTGGCGACCTTACGGTCAAAGTGGTACACACTCCGGACAGCGTTTCTTACTCCATTGATTGTCCTGCCCCATCCTATGTGACTTTTATTTTGACAGTGGACGACCCACAAGATCAGGTTGCCTTCGCCGATATCCGGCTTTCGGATGTGTATGATCACTCGCATACACATTACCTAAATTGGGTCGTCACCAGGCCGGGCAACCAAAAAGAGTTCAGAAGCACAATTCACCTTGACCCTGATCTTTTTACGAGAGCTCGTCAAACAGATTCCACATTTTTGTTTTGGCACGCGCGATTGTTTGGTTTCGACGGGTCTCAAATCTTCGAAAAAAGTGCTTTGCTCTCGGTTGAAGCCTTGCACTGCAGCCAACACCCGCTCGAAATCGCAAATGGCACGCTCACCCCAACTCCGACCGACATACAGCCGCTGGAAATTTTCCCGAGCCAGACATCCATCCAAATCCTGACAGCGACTGCCACCGCCACGCCGCTCGGCCCTCCAAAGTTAACCTTTACAAAAAATGCCTTCTGCCGCAAAGGCCCGGATCAATCCTTCTCGGATGTGACCGCCATCCTCTCCGGCGAGACCGTCGACATTCTGAACGTCAGCCAGGATGGCTTCTGGTATTACATTTACTGGGCAAAATTCAAGGCCAAATGCTGGGTGGCGGCCAAAACCGGGCAGGCCAGTGGTGACGCGGCCGGGCTGACAGTGTTGGTCGGGCCGGCCCTGCCCAAACCCAACAACCCGGTTGACCCGTCTAAACCGCCTGAACCCGCCAGCCCGGTTGACCCAACCAGCCCGCCAGCTCCCTGCAACCCACTGGTTCGAACCTGCCCATAACAACTTGCATCGTCCTTGAAACCCAATTACCAGGCGATTTCTTCGATTGATAAACCAAATCCTTTCCAGATTAACTTATCAAGTTTCTCACCGATCGCCGCTAACTCATCGGATGAGGCTTTTTCATAAGCCAATTTTGCTAAGGCGATAATTTCTCTACCTGTTTCGGTATCTGGTATTGGCAAGGCAAACTTTTCAACATATTGGGTCATAAACCGTCTACGGCCTGAGTAGAGTTTATTATTGAATAAATGATCATAATACCTTTCTATAAATGAAGAATTCCCAATTGCAAGGGCTAACCAAAGCAAATCATCACACCCGGGTTTATCACAAACCAACCAGTAACAATCACC
>CAZLJB010000404.1:0-3932 GCA_964559195.1 uncultured Anaerolinea sp.
ATAGCTTCAGGTGACTGGAGTTCAGACGTGTGCTCTTCCGATCTTATCCTTTGGCAGGGCGATGGCGGCTACCTCTGCCCCAGCGCTTACCTGTCGATAAATACGCGGATGCTTGCCGCTCAGATTTTCCTGAACATCACGATAAGTTCCTCGAACGAGGTTCATCAAGGTTTCGACGGTTGAATTGAAAGTGCGATAAGGCCGTTGATCGAGCACATCGCCATCTGAATCACAGATCAAAAAACGTTCAAACTTTCGCCAATAATCGTACAACCCCTCTACAAATCCATACAACAGGGCCGGGTGATTTATGAATCGATCATCTCCGACCAGTTTGGAGGCCCAATCTTTTTGAACCCGGGCCAGCAGCTGGATGGTTTGGATCAGGGCTTCAATATCAGGTTCGGCAATCAGACCTGGATCAATCGAAAACATGACCAGTGCTGGCGAGTCTTGCCGGATGAGCAGCTGAACATAACGGTGGATTACTTCTTGAAAAAGTGGGCTGTTGAGCAGTTCATCCGCCGATTCGCAGACCCGATCCCGGATTCGGATGATGATTTTGTTATTCACAAACTTAAATGCGACTTCATTGGAAGGTAAATTCATTGTTTAAGAATCCTTACGACCTGCTTATATTTTAAATAGAAACCCCGCTAGGGGCAATTGGTTGTGCATTTTTGCACAAATCGGCAGCGAATAAAAAACCCGGGCCGGATCCGGCCCGGGTCGCAGTGGAGCATTGAGAAATTCAGACTAATTCGTTGGGTAATTCCCGGTGAATAACCTAAAACCCGGGCCACCAACAGGCCATTTCACGACTGCTACGCTACTCATGACCGCTAATCCTGGTGGCCGGTAAAGCGAATTGAGGGTTTGAGCGCTGCGTGCCAGCGATTCGATAGAGTATTTTACCACCACGAACGGATGAAAATACATCGATTTGTGGTACAGAATTGCAAACGCTTGACTCAGAATGTAATAATCATGCTATAATAGAACAAATCCCAGAACGGTTGATATTTAACCCGGTTGTTTTGGGGCATTACCGGGTAATCAGATCCTTAATGCAATTTTCCCTTCTCTCAAAAAGTAAATAATAAATACCTCAAGCTTGAGGTATCCAATTTTGTTTATCCACCATATTTCCCCCATAACCCTCACATCCCACCGAATAGAGAAAAAACTACATGATGAATATACTGGAACTTGAAAGCAAGCCTCTGGCTGACCTGCGTGTAATGGCAGCCAGAGATTTTGGCGTTCAGAATGCCAATCGAATGAAGAAGGAAGCCCTGGTGCTGCGTTTACGGCAGGAGGAAGCCGCCAAGGAAGGCCTCGAAATTCGAGGTGGTATTCTCGAAATCATGGATGAAGGGATCGGGTTTCTACGCTCCGCACGCTACAGCATCAGCGAAGACGATGTGTATGTCTCACAGGCTCAGCTGCGACGTTATGACCTGCGCTCCGGCGATCTGATCCTGGGGCATTCGCGCGCGCCGCGTGAATCAGAGCGACACTGGGGCCTGTTGAAGGTGGAAAGCGTCAACGGTGTGGATCCAGAAGAAGCGCGCCGCCGGCCTCGATTTGAGAACCTGACCCCTATTTTTCCCGACCTGCGCTTCGATCTCGAAACCAAGGGTGACATTTTGGCCACCCGTATGATCAACCTGATTGCTCCGATCGGTCGCGGACAGCGCGGCTTGATTGTTTCGCCGCCCAAAGCCGGCAAGACCACCATTTTAAAACAAATCGCCAACGCAATTTCAACCCAATACCCGGATGTGCACCTGATGGTGGCGCTGATCGGGGAGCGCCCGGAAGAAGTGACCGATATGGATCGTTCAGTGGACGCCGAAGTGATCGCTTCGACCTTCGACGAACCGGTCACCTCGCATGTGCGCACAGCCGAAATCGCGCTGGAACGCGCCAAACGGATCGTTGAGATCGGGCGGCATGTCGTCATTCTGATGGACTCGATCACCCGCCTGGCCCGCGCCTATAACCTGACTGTCAATCCGTCAGGACGCACCTTGTCCGGTGGTATGGATCCCTCCGCGCTCTACCCGCCCAAGCATTTCTTTGGCGCGGCGCGCAACCTGGAAGAAGGCGGCTCGCTGACCATCATTGCCACCTGCCTGGTGGATACCGGCTCGCGCCTGGATGATGTGGTCTATGAAGAGTTCAAGGGTACCGGCAACATGGAACTGCATTTATCACGCAAGCTGCAGGAACGCCGCACCTTCCCGGCTGTCGATCTGGAACGCTCGTCTACCCGGCGCGAGGACTTGCTGCTGGGACCAGATATTTTGCAGCGCGTCTGGACCATGCGGCGTATGTATTCGCAGATGACCTCCAACCCGCCTTCCGGGGCTGGCATGGATCAGACAGTGGCGACCGAGGCGATCATCAATCGCATGTCAAAGACCCGCAACAATATGGAATTCCTGGAGCGCTTGACCGACAGCATGTAGGCAGGTGCCTGGGTGTCAGGCTGCCAAATTTAGCGGTGTGTTCATTTTATTGTTGGAGTATCTGGTATGGTTGGTATTGGAACCGCTTATGGAAAATACAAATTCTTCTCGAACATTTAACCTGATCAGCTGGGGCGTGACTGCCCTGGTGGTACTGGCTGCCGGTCTGTTTGCTTTTATGCGAATACCTGCCAGCCCGGCTGCGGTGGCGACAGAAGCAGCTGCAGCGGGTGCCAGCCCGACTGCGCAGAGCCCGACCGGCAAACCCGGCAGCAGTCTATCAATGCTGGCGCTGCCGGCAATTGGGCGTAATCTTAAATTAAAAACCGATATTCCCGATCGCCCCCGTTATGCGGTGGCTGAGCATACCGTGGCGAGGGGTGATTCGGTTTTTGCGATCTCGAAGGAATTCAGCATCAAGCCGGATACCCTGTTGTGGGCCAATTATGACACGCTCAACGACAGCCCGGACAGCATTCGCCCGGGGCAGGAGTTGAACGTGCCGCCCACGGATGGTATTCTTTACACCTGGAAGGATGGTGACAAACTGGCGGCGGTGGTTTCGCATTACAAAGCCAATTTGGAGGATGTGTTGAATTGGCCCGGTAACAATGTCGATCTGACCAACCCGAGCTTCAAGGTTGGGCAGTTGGTCATGATCCCGGGTGGTTCGCGCGAGTACAAGCAGTGGCTGATCCCAACCATTGCGCGCGGAAAATCGGGTACGACGGGTGTGGCAGGTTCATCCTGCAGCGGCGGCCCGGTAGGCAGCGGCGCGTTTATCTGGCCGGCGGGCAATCATTTCCTTTCGGGGAATGATTATTATGCTGGTCACCTGGGTATCGATATTGCGGCGGCCGAGGGTTCGCCAATCTACGCGGCAGATGCCGGAGTGGTGGTCAGGGCGGCCGGTGGTTACAACGGCGGCTATGGAAACGTGGTCATGATCGATCATGGCAATGGGTATGCCACCCTGTATGGCCACTTAAGCCAGATCAATGTGACGGTTTGCCAGGGTGTGGGAGCCGGTACGGTGATTGGCGCGGCCGGTAATACCGGTAATTCGTTCGGCGCACATCTGCACTTTGAAGTGCGCAAGGGGGGTGGTTTTATAAATCCCTGGAGTGTTTTGGGTCAGTAGGCTATGAAGCTTGTTAATCTCGAAACCGCCCTGCGTGAATTTGCGTTGGGCGGTTTGCGTTTCTTCCCATCGACCGGATCCAGCAATGACGAGGCCCTGGCCTGGGCAGCCAGCGGGGCGCGCGATTTTTCACTGGTGGTGGCGGATGAACAGACCCAGGGGCGCGGGCGGGATGGACGCAAGTGGTTCACACCGGCGGGCAGCGGCCTGGCTTTCAGCCTGGTGCTGCGTCCAAATGCGCTAGAGCGGGAAAATTTCGGTCGTTTTGCGGGAGATCGGAAGAGCACACGTCTGAACTCCAGTCACCTGAAGCTATC
>CAZLJB010000405.1:0-3929 GCA_964559195.1 uncultured Anaerolinea sp.
AAGCCCAGCGCTCCGTTCTGAAAGAAGCTCCCGGCTCAGGCACAACCGTAACAGCAGCCCTGGTGGTAGGCCAACAACTGACCATTGCTCAGGTCGGAGACAGCCGCGGTTACATGCTCTACAACGAACATCGCATGGAAGCCATCACCAGGGATCATTCTCTTGTCAGACGGCTGGAAGAACTGGGACAAATCACTGCGGCAGAAGCTGCAGTCCATCCTCAACGCAATGTACTCTATCGTGCTGTCGGGCAGGGAGAAACCCTGGAGGCCGATGTCGTTACCACGCCCTTTCCAATTGGCGGCTATTTATTATTATGCAGTGACGGTCTTTGGGGTTTGGTATCAGACGAAGAAATGTCGCGAATTATCTATAGCGCTCCCAACATTCAGCGCGCCGGCCAGGATTTGATTGCCGCCGCCAACGCAGCTGGTGGCCCTGATAATATCAGCGCTGTCCTGGTACAGTTGCTTGGCTAATTCAATTAGAGCGTATGATGCCCAAAATATCTGATGATTACTACACACTGCTAGGCATCCGGCGTTCGGTAACCCAGGATGAAATTCGGCACGCTTATTTAAAAGCTGCCAAGCGTTTACATCCGGACAAGAATGTTGATGCCGGTGAAACTGAAATGTTTCTGGAAATTCAACAAGCCTATCAGGTGCTCTCAAATTCTGACCGACGTGCATCCTATGACGCGACCCTACCGCCAGAAGATGAAGTCCCAGTTTTTGTCAGCCATCGCATTCTGACCAGCCGTAAAATCATTTACCCATCCAAAGAAAGCCAACTGGTTTATGCCTTAATCGATCTGACACCGTTGGACGAATTTGCTGACGTAACCGATTCCATACCGCTTAATCTTTGCCTGGTGCTGGATTGTTCAACATCAATGAAGGGCGAAAAGCTGGAAACGGTTAAAGAAACCGCCATCCAGCTTGTGCGAAAGCTCAAACCGCATGATATTTTCTCCCTGGTAATTTTCAGCGACCGCGCAGAAGTGGTCATTCCTGCTACCAAACAAGCCAACTCACACAAAATGGAAAACCACATCCGGCTACTGCAGGCTTCCGGCGGCACCGAGATTTTTAAGGGTTTGCAATCCGGTCTAAATGAGGTCAATCGCCACCGAAATTCCAAATATGTCAATCACATCATCCTGTTGACCGATGGACAGACCTATGGAGATGAACAAGCCTGTTACACCCTGGCAAAAAATGCCGCCGAAAATAATATTACCATCAGCGGGATGGGGATAGGAAGCGATTGGAATGATATATTCCTGGACAATCTTACCAAACTGACCAGCGGACACTGTATGCTGGTCTCCAACCCGTACGATATCGAAAAAATATTAACTGAAAAATTTATCAACCTGTCAAATACCTTCGCCGAAAATGTTAGGCTTGAATACATCCAGGATGAAGGCACGAGCATTAACTACGCGTTTAGACTTCAGCCAGAGACCGATCCCCTGAATAGGGAAAACCCTCTACTCCTGGGACACATTTTTCAAAAAATGCCGCTTTCGGTTCTGATGGAATTTAAAATTGAACCCCAGCCTGTCATCAAAAAAGAAATTGTCTTGCTACAAGGGCAACTGGAGGTCTCCGCCAGTGCAATTAACCCCGTCCCACAAACCATTCCTGTCAGCATCGTGATGACGATCAAGGATACAGGCATACTGGAAACACCACCCGCGGCCATCATTCAGGCTCTCTCCAAGCTGACACTTTACCGTTTGCAAGAGAAAGCCCATAACGAAGTGACTTCCGGGAATTATGCCCAGGCAACCGGGCATTTGCAAAACCTGGCGACACATTTGCTGGCAAAAGGTGAACGCAGCCTGGCAAAAACAATCATCCTGGAAATTGAACATATCGAAACAGAAAAAACATTTTCAGAAGAGGGCAATAAACGGATTAAATATGGAACCCGAGCCTTATTACTTCCGCCCGAGGAGAAAATATTATGATCGTTTGTCATAATTGCAAATCACAAGAACCAGATGGCGCTATTTTTTGCAGCGAATGCGGTTCTCAGCTATTACAGGCAAATACTGCACAAACACAAAAATTTGTGACCAATAATTTGGAACCACCCATTGAATTTAATTACCCAAACCAGATATCGAAAGATAGCGATGTTTGGATCTCACTGCACTTATTGGATAGCGGGCATATTCTGGCTTTCTCAGAACGTCATGAATTTACCCTGGGTCGATTAAGCGATAATCAACCCATTGAGCCAGATGTCGATCTTACGCCATACAAAGCTTTTGAGAATGGTGTTTCGCGAATTCACGCTGTTATCCGAGGTATTGACAATCTGGTGCTTCTGGTAGACTTGGGATCATCCAATGGCACGTATGTTAACGGTCTCCGGACTATGCCCAATATTGAACACTCACTGCGCCACGGAGATATTGTGGCACTGGGTAAATTAAAATTCCAAATTGTATTACCCTGATCGGAAAAAATGCCCACAATATTAGTTCACATAAATAACGAAGATCCCGTCTTAGGGGAAGTAGAAAACCTGCCGGCTGCAGGTGACCAAACAATTAAGATCAAAAACCCGCGCCGCCGCGATGGTAAGGATTTACCTTATTTGCAGGCCAATGTGACTGAAGTAATCTGGCCAATGGTGCGTGTCACTTTCATCGAAATCATACCTGGCGATCAGGAAGATCAAATCATCGGATTTGTAAGGGAGTAAATTAATATGCCAGAAGAATTAGACCGCAGGCGAATTCTGGTTGTTGACGATGAGGAACGCATGGTGCGCTTCATCCGTTTGAACCTGGAACATGATGGCTTCCAGGTTAGTGAGGCTTTTAATGGCAAACAGGCCGTTCAACGCCTGCGTGACGTAAACCCGGACATGATCCTGCTGGACGTTATGATGCCTGACCTGGATGGTTTTGAAGTCCTCGAAATGGTGCGCGAGATCAGTAATGTTCCCGTCATCATGTTAACCGCCAAGGGTGAGGAAGATGACCGGGTTCGCGGACTGGAAAAAGGGGCCGATGACTATGTAACCAAGCCATTCAGCCCGCGGGAGCTTGTCAGCCGAGTCCGAGCTGTTTTGCGCCGCACAGAAGGAGCAACCGGCTCCATGCATGGACTAATCGAAGTTGACGAACGTCTAAAAATCGATTTCGACAGGCGGGAAGTCTGGTTGGAAGGAAAAATCGTCAAACTGCGCCCAACCGAATACCGGTTACTATTTCACCTTGTCCAAAATGCAGGCTGGGTAGTTTCTCATGATCAACTACTTGCCAAGGTCTGGGGCTATGAATACCGGGATGAACCGCATTATGTGCGTCTGTATATAAATTATCTGCGCCAAAAGCTGGAAAAAGATGCCGCCAACCCCAAGTACATCCTGACCGAACGTGGCGTCGGCTACCGCTTTGTAGATTTTAGACGATCGGGTAAAGAAAAAGAGTAATCTGCGACAAATCATTAAACCAACACACAGAACCCTTGAAAATAAATTAGCCGACTCTGTGTGTTGGTTTTACCGGCTGGACGGTAGTTCTCGTTTTGATCGGAAATATATGGAAGAAAAATATACCCCACCCCCGGCGATAAAAACCATGCTGAGAATTTCTGACAACTTTGATTTTCTGTATTCAGACACGCCAATCCAAAATCATCCCCAAGGTTCTTCATGAACTGGCTCTGGTGAACGGTAAAAGTGCCTGGCGTACCCCAGGTTTAATTAACTGGTAGGCAAGCCTATGGTAATATTTTGCCCTTGCCATCCTTCTCCCTCTCGGCTATACTCTTAATCCCTTTGGAGGAAGTTATAAATATGGCAAAGCAGCATATTTTACTGGTCGACGATCATGAAGTTGTCAGGTTGGGCTTAAAAGAGATCGGAAGAGCACACGTCTGAACTCCAGTCACCTGAAGCTATCT
>CAZLJB010000406.1:0-3924 GCA_964559195.1 uncultured Anaerolinea sp.
GATGCCTTCGATGTAACTTTCAATGGTTATGGTGGCCAACCCATAAAAGGCTGGCTTATTCTGCCAACTGGCACACAATCAAAGATAGCGTGCATCGTCGAATTTATTGGTTATGGTGGTGGACGTGGCCTGCCACATGAATGGTTGGGCTGGGCCAATGCAGGCTATGCCCACTTCGTCATGGATACCCGGGGGCAGGGTTCCACCTGGCGTACTGGTGATACCCCCGATCCCGAATTGGATGGCGGTAACCCTCAAATTCCAGGTTTTATGACGCGCGGTATTCTCAAACCAGAAACCTACTACTACCGCCGGGTTTTCGCTGATGCGGTGCGAGCTGTGGAAGCCGCCAGATCTCACCCGTTGATAGATGAAGCCAGGGTGGCAGTAACAGGTGGAAGTCAGGGTGGCGGCATAACACTTGGTGTGGCTGGCCTGGTTCCCGATGTTGGATTTGCTATGCCCGATGTGCCCTTTTTATGTCACTTTCAGCGCGCTGTTGAACTGGTCGATACAGAACCATACAATGAAATTGCCCGTTTCTGTAAAAACCACCGGCTTCGCATCGAAACTGTTTTTAACACGCTGTCATACTTCGATGGAATGAATTTTTCCGTTCGCGCCAAAACCCAAGCGCTGTTCTCAGTTGGGTTGATGGATACAATTTGCCCACCATCCACTGTTTTTGCAGCCTACAATCACTATGCCGGTCCAAAAGATATCCGGGTCTGGCATTTTAACAACCACGAAGGTGGCGAGGGTTACCAGGGTCTCGAAAAAATCAAATTTGCTAACGAAAGATTCTCATGAAAAGTTATTCAAAAAGTACGATCTGGTTGTTAACCATTGGAACTTTCTTTGCTTTTTTTGTTTTTGGATTCAGTGACAATCTAAAAGGTCCAGTACTACCTGCACTATTGCAAGACCTGAAGTTTAGCTATTCGCTTGGCGGTACCATTCTGCTTGGTGCCTACCTCGGTTTTATGGCGGCCACACTCAGTACTGGACTATTAGCTGACGTGGCAGGACAAAAAGCTGTTTTACTGCTCGCTGGGGTGAGCCTGGCAATCGGCGTGACCGGTTTCAGCTCATTGTCCTCACCTATCTTTCTGGCGATTTCCATGTCGTTCCTGGGTTTTGGTTTGGGTTCCCTTGAGTTAGGTTGTAATGCCCTGATTGTTGAACTGCATTCAACGGATAAAGGTCGCTACCTTAATCTAATGGCCGTCTTGCACGGTCTGGGGTCGATGATTGCGCCCCTCTATGCAGGCTGGTTGTTGGCAGGAAATGTTTCCTGGCGCAATGTTTATCGCTGGGATTTAATCTTGATCGGTCTTTTGATCATTTATTTCTCCATTATCCGCTTCCCAAAAATAGATCGGGCAAAAAGCGAAAAGCTCAACTTGAAACACGTTGGCAAAACTGCATTTACACCCAAAATGCTTTGGTATTACGCACTCATCACCATTTATGTTTCGATCGAACTGGGAATTGCTTCATGGTTGGTGGAATTTTTACAAAAAGAACGGGGTTTCAGCATACCCCAGAGCACGCAGGCCCTCTCCATTTTTTTCGGGCTGATGATGCTGGGACGTTTCGTCGGCAGTTTTTTTGTTGAAAAGATTGGTTATCTCAAATCAATTCTCGGTGCATCCCTTTGCGCCAGTGCATGTGTCGCCTTGGCACTTTTTGGATCAGCCCAATTATCTTTTCTACTGCCAATCTCAGGTTTTTTTCTTTCAATCATTTTCCCGAACATTACAGCGGCTGCTTCCGACGATAACAAGGAAAACGTCAATACCATTCTTGGCATGTTATTCACATTTGCCGGGTTGGGTGGCGTAATTGGCCCATGGTTGGTGGGAATAGCCAGCGATATCGGTGGCATAAAATTCGGTTTTAGCCTGAACCTGGCTTATGGATTGCTGACCGCATTTGCTGTAATCATGCTAATTCAGGTCAATAAAAATAAAGCCTGATTCTTCATCTTTAATTTTTTTTACCAAACCATATTTTGGAAATCAAATGCAACCGTTAAACCTCAGTTCCCAAATCAAATATTACGAAGAAAGAAAAAAACACTGGGAAAATATTGCCAGGTTAAATTCTCCTGTCACGTTTTTCAGCAGCGAATATCATCGCCGGCTGAAAGAAGTTTATGGACTGATCATATCTCCTGGCCTGTCCGTTTTGGAAATTGGCTGTGGACTCGGCGATTTACTGGCTTCAGTTGCGCCTGCCAACGGAGTGGGTGTCGATTTTTCATCTGCAATGATTGCACAGGCCCGACTGCGTCACCCCGAATTGACCTTTATTGAATCGGATGCCCACGACCTGATCCTTTCCGGTCAATTTGACATGGTCATCATCTCAGATCTTGTGAACGATAGCTGGGATGTTCAAAAAGTTTTGGAACAAATTCGGCCACTTTGCAAACCTGATACTCGCCTGATCTTGAATTTTTACAGCCGGGTATACCAACCCGCTCTGAATCTTGCCAGTACCTTAGGATTGGCCAAACGCTTGCTGCCACAAAACTGGCTGACTTCTGAAGACACTAAAAACCTGCTTTACCTGGCTGGTTTCGAAGTTATCCGCCAACAACGCGAAATCCTTTTTACCCTACCGATACCATTAATTCGTGATCTTTTTAATAAGATTCTGGTGAAAATCTGGCCATTTGGGCCTTTTGCCTGGACAAATGTGTTGGTTGCCCGACCACTACCCATTAAAGACACCCAAAATCCTTCCGTATCAATCATCATCCCGGCCAGAAATGAAGCGGGTAATATTGAAGCAGCCTTCCAGCGTATCCCAAACATGGGAGAGCATACTGAGATCATTTTTGTAGAAGGCCATTCCAAAGATGATACCTACGCCACCATCGAACAGGCAATCAAAGATCACCCCGAATGGGACGCTAAGCTATTTCGCCAATCCGGAAAAGGGAAAGCCGATGCTGTCCGCCTGGGTTTTGAAAAAGCCAGCGGGGATATTTTGATGATCCTGGACGCAGATCTGACCGTCCGCCCGGAGGAATTACCCCGTTTTTACGAAGCCCTGGTGAGCGGGAAAGGCGATTTTATCAACGGAGTCCGCCTTGTTTATCCAATGCAAGAACAAGCCATGCGCTTCCTGAATCTGCTCGGTAATAAATTTTTCAGCATGGCATTTTCCTGGTTATTGGGTCAATCTATAAAAGATACACTGTGTGGTACAAAAGTGTTACGCAAACGGCATTATGAACGGATCGTTGCAAATCGCGCCTACTTTGGCGAGTTTGACCCATTTGGCGATTATGATCTTATTTTTGGAGCTGCCAAACAAAATCTTAAAATAATCGATTTGCCCATCCGCTATCAGGATCGCACATATGGCACCACCAACATCGATCGCTGGCGACATGGTCTGCTCTTATTTCGGATGCTGGCAGTAGCAGCCTTTAGATTAAAATTTATCTAGCCGGACCACTCAACCCTGACCTGAAATGTCGAATAACATACGCGTTCTTTCCGTTATTGGTACCCGACCGGAAGCTGTCAAAATGTCCCCGGTTGTGCAACAGCTCGCCCGTACATCTGGCATTGATGCGCTGGTTTGTGTCACGGCTCAACACCGAGAAATGCTGGACCAGGTTCTCAATCTCTTTGGCATTCACCCAGATGTGGATTTAAACCTTATGAAACCTGATCAATCCCTGGCTCAGATCACAGCTTCAATCTTTACCGCTCTTGATCCAGTATTGAAAAACATCAAACCCGATTGGATCCTGGCCCAGGGCGATACCACCACCGTGATGGCAACTGCTTTGCTGGCGTATTACAACCGGATAAATTTTGGGCATGTCGAAGCCGGGCTTCGGACAGGTGTCAAATTCCAACCCTTCCCTGAAGAGATCAATCGCAGGGTGGCAGGCGTTACAGC
>CAZLJB010000407.1:0-3924 GCA_964559195.1 uncultured Anaerolinea sp.
TGCTCTTCCGATCTGTGATCGGTTTCATGGATGGAACACCCGTCACGTTGATGACTGCGCCAAATATGGATGACGCTTTATCTGATGAATCAATGCTGCCCTCCGAGCCGCTAGCCGCTCCCGATAAACAGGCTGTGACTACTGCCTCAACATCTTCCGCCTCCGTCCTATCCGTTCCTCTCAAAGCCGTCGGTTCGGGCCGTGAAATGACTCTCAACTCCATTGGCAAACCTGTAGTTTTACTTTTCCACACCGCAGATACTGCTGAAGATGCCGGACGAATCAACCAGTTCATCCGCACAGTTAAGGAATACCAGCCCAGCCAGGCCGTTACCATTGCCAACATTGTGGATTTGCATTCCGTACCGAAACTGTTCCGCGGTTTCGCCGAGAAATCCATGCGCGAATCCTACGACAAAGCCGGGAAAATTTTACCTCCAGGAGAAAAACCGCAGGATTATGTCATCATCCTTCCAGACTGGGATGGCAGCGTCACCAAAAGCTTTGGTTTGGGCGATACCAGCAAAACGGTTGGCCTTGTCGTGCTGGATGGGCAAGGTAATCTCATCGGGACCTACAAAGGCAGTGAACCTGGGCTACAGGCGCTGGCATTGCTGCAGAAAACAAGATAATTTAAGGGCACAAATATATTTATGCACTAGTTTCTTTAACCGGACTCGCCATCTATTCTCCATGGCTCAAGAAACAGATAGAATTTGCAGAAAGGTTGGGGCCTGATTCACCTGCCTATCAATCCGTTGCCAACCGCACCAATACTTTGGGGATGCTTCTCAACGCCACAGTCTTGATCATCACCTTCTTAATGATGGTCAAGCCTCAACTCTGGTAAACCAACAATGGAGTGAACATGATTACGCTACTTACCGCCCTGATCGTTGGTCTGGCCGCCGCAGGCATTTTTGCTCTGCGACCAGTGACCGCTAAAATCAAAACAGTATTCCATTCCAATCGGGTTGTGAATACGCAAATCAAATTTCAAATTCTGCAACTGCTGTTGGCAGCAGTTGTTCTTTTCCTCATTTATCTCATCAACCCTGAAAACTTTGCCCATTTCTTCCGCCTGGGAAATGTCAATGCGCACATCAGCAAGATCGCATGGCTCGGGGTCTCAGGCAATGAAACCTGGCTGGAGATTGCCACAAGTATCGGTCTATTTATCACGCTTGGCACAGCCATCTTTATGTTTTTTCAGCTAAAAAAAGCCGGGATCTTTTCGGTGTCTATCGTCATCCTGATCTCTGGCGTGGTTTTCGGTGCTCCCCATTACTTCGGAATGCCCAGTGGAGTGGTCGGCGCACTGATGGCAGGCTTTCTTGGCTGGTTACTGGCGATGTCTTTGGTGGAAACGCAGGGACTTTTCCTGGCCTGGACGATCCATTTTGTGCAGGATGTGGTCATCATCACATCTATGATTTTAATGAGCAGAAAACCTGACTCTGCGCCTGTATAGGAATTGTATTTCGCCATCCCCATCGACACACCACCCGCGCTGCCTACGACACCACCCGCGTCCTCTAGGAAGATATTTTCAGCAGAATTGATTCGTTGGTGACCGGATCAAACGTGTGCCTGTTCGGGTTCAAGGACGAATCCGCTCGCGCTATATTTGGACAGGTCGTCATTTGTGCCGCCGAAGTCGTGATCGCTGACGATCAGCAAAGCCTGGACAGTCCTGCCTGTGGCGGCAGGATTGGGACTAATTGCAAGCCTCTGCGGATGGCCTCAGATTTGTCTCGCAGGGACTTTACCCGGCGCCTATAATGTGGACAGATCTGGCAGCGCATCCATTTGTACATTTCAGTTCAAAATGACAACTTCTGCTTGGGAAGAGTTATTTACGGTAAGGCTGGCGAATTACAGTCTTGAGTTTTTCAGGAGCTGTTTTACGTACGTCGCCCAGGTAGATCTCGTGATGCTTCAAGCCATCGGTTCGCCCACCCTGTGCTTCAATATAGGCATGCAAGCGGGCAATATTGGGTCCTTCGGCTGAATACGGACCTGTGTGCATCAACTGCGCGCTGCAGCCCTCGGCATAGGCTTCAAACCTGACCTGCTCGAGTAGCGTCAGGTCTTTCTTTTTCAACGCATCCTTGCGCGCGCTTTCCACCAATGCAACAGTCACCTGATTGGGTTGGGCAATCATCATCCTCCAATCCCAATTTTCTTTATTCTCAGCGCTGAATTCGCGCATATCGTCAACCCACCACAAGCCTTCGCATGGGAAAACTGCATAATCGCTGCCTTCCGCCTTCTTGATGGCGAACTTAATCGTGTATGCCAGCGAAAAAAGCGCCTCTATGACTGCCTGGTAGTGGTCTGAATGGTTGGGATCGCCATGCCCATCCAATATCAAGTAATTCATGGGTGGAACATCCAATGTCACCGGGTTTACAGGCGGGAAATACAGGTTTTTCAAATCTTTTTTCCAGTCCATTTTTTCACTCATATTTACTCTCCTTGGTTTCAAATATCCCAGACGTCAGGAAGCGTGTCAACCACTCCAGGTCGGCGGCCATCTGGTTTTCACTGTACGAGAACAGGGCTTCTACGTGCCGGGGCAGGTTACCGGCTGATTGGCGATCATGTCTTTTCTTCTCCTGAACGGCTTGCAGTCTTTGGGCCAGTGCGCCACGCTGGGTTTCGATTGCCGCCAGGGATTCATCGGGCGGCACGGCTGGCAGGTTTGCCATTGCCAATGCAAAATCTGCGGTCCGCGGGCGGGGGGATGCCAGCCGTTGGCGAACCGCTGTGCAGTAGGTCTCCCGGCCGTTTTGGGTGATGGCGAATATTTTGCGTGCCGGTCCACGTTTCCCCGCTGATGTTTCTGCTTCCAACCGGCTTTCCAACCAGCCATGGCCTTCGAGCTTATTCAGAACATAATAAATGGACGAGAAGCCTATTTCGGTCCACTCACGCATGCCGCGGGCTGTAATATCCTGTTCCACCTGGTAACCATGACGGGGGCCTTCCGCCACCAGCCCTAGCACGGCCAGATCGGTATTGTTGATGGTATAACTGCCAGAAGTTTCTTTCATATCTCTATTCTAATATTAGAATAGCAGCGAGTCAAGATTTTTTGTTTGTAAAACCCCTGACGGTTTTTATCTTACAGCGTAAGATAAATAAAGAAATGTCATGTTCCCCAGACCACGGAACAACGCACGTCGCCCCGATTTACAGGACGAAATCAAAGATATTGCCTGGAAGCAGATTGCCGAATCCGGGGCTGCCACCCTGAGCCTACGCGCCGTGGCGCGCGAATTGAAGATCGCCGCCCCATCCATTTACACTTATTACCGCAGCCGTGATGATCTCGTGACAGCACTGATTGTCGATGCCTACAACTCGCTGGCTGATGCACTGTCAGCCTCGCTGGGAAGCCTGCCGGTAGAGCAATTCTCGGAGTGGCTGTTTGCGCTGGGTAATTCTCAGTTTGGTTTTATCGCAAGTGTTTTGTGGTGTTTTTCGGAAGCGAAGCTTCCGAAAAACACCACAAATTTCTTCCCCTTCGTATCTTTTAGTTCAAAATGAAAAATATTGGTTGGCTGATCAATATGCTGATCAATCTTTTGGAAGTGGTAGAATTGTATAAAAACGGGTTCAATTAGTTATTATCCTTTTTTGCCCGCCTTGTTCAATCAATCAATTGGACTGCTGGAAAAACATGAAACCTATAATATATATCAGCCTTCTGATCGTCACGCTGCTGACCGCCGGTAACTCCGCCCCTCAACTCATTACAAATAACACTGCCACGACGCAAATCATCAGCCCATTGATATCCGGAACCACGGTCGCAACGCTCCCAATTCTTACGGGAACATCAGATCTCATTATGACACCCAATATGAAGGGTTTTACTGGCTGTCTCGCTCCAAACGGGTTAGGTACGCATACAGCCCC
>CAZLJB010000408.1:0-3916 GCA_964559195.1 uncultured Anaerolinea sp.
CCCAACAGGCCGCGCTGCTATCAGGTCAGTCTGCTTTACAAGGACAGAACCAGGCCGAGGGACTGCGCATCGCCGCCCAGGAAACCCGGCTGAGCGCCCAATCCAGCAGCCTGACCAACCTGGAGGCGACCCAGGCCGCACTGCAATCCACCAACCTGGAGCTGAAAACCGATCTGGAGCGCCAGGTTAAACTGCTGCGCGCCCTGGAACTGCTCTCACGCGCCCGGCTTTATCTGACCCAGAGTAATTTTGGCACAGCCCGCCAGGACGTCCAGTCTGCGCGTGACCTGCTGGCAGAAGTGCAGCCCGGCGCACCCGAGCCACTCGGCAAGCAGCTTTTGGAAGTACTGCAGCGCCTCGATCTTGGGTTGGCGCGCCTACCGGATTACCCGGTGACAGCCTCGGATGACCTCGATATTGCCTGGCAAGTCTTGATGCAGGGCATCCCGCCCATCCTGCCCGTCACGGCAGCCCCGATCCAATCCTCCATTCCGGCTGCCACTCAAACCCCGCTGCCTGCCGCGCCCAGCCCAACTCCTGAAAACACGCTTCAGCCCGCGCCCAGCGCCACCTCACAGGCCACCCTTCAGGCGGTGCCCAGCCCAACCATCAGCGCCACCCCTTAGGCCCTGCGCATGCCAGAAAACCCGGTCAAACCCGCCCCGCTGCCCAACCCGTTTGCCTTTTCGCAGTCATCCCTACAGGATTACGTCGATTGCAACCGGCGTTTTCAGTTACGCTACATGGAACAACTGCAGTGGCCGGCGGTCGAGACCGCCCCGCTGCTGGAAAATGAACGCCACCAGCTCGAAGGCCAGCAGTTCCACCGCCTGCTGCAGCAGTACCTGCTTGGCCTGCCCGTTGATAAGCTGACCCACATGGCCAATAACTCCGGCAGCCAGAACCTGGCGCGCTGGTGGGACAACTTCATCAGCGCCCGCCTGACCGGTAACCTGGCAGATCTGGATGGCCAGGCTCTCCACGCAGAGCAAAGCCTGTCCGCGCCGATTGGCAGCCACCGTGCTATCGCAAAATATGACCTGATCGCCATCCGGGATGGTCAAGCCACCATCTACGACTGGAAAACCAACCACAGGCGCCCGAGGGACGAACAAATGCAGGCGCGCTACCAGACCCTGGTCTACATGAACTTACTGGTAAGGGCCGGCACCAGCCTGAATGGGGGCCAACCCTTCCAGCCGGAGCAAATCAAGATGGTTTACTGGTATGCGGATTTCCCATCTGAACCAGCCAGCTTCCACCTGGACAGCCCCCAGCACGCCCGGGCATGGCAAAGCCTGACGGAGCTGGTCAGCGAAATCTCTGCCAGGCAAAGCTTTCCGCTGACCGGGGACGAACAAAAGTGCGGTTTTTGCCTGTACCGTTCCTACTGCGAACGGGGTACCAGCGCCGCACAGGACGAGGATCCATTCGAAAGCAACCCGGCCAACCACTGGGATGTCAACCTGGAGCAAATCCAGGAAATTGAGTTTTAAACCGCATGCCTGATTGGTTTGATCCCGCTCCCAACCCGGAGCCAGCCCCCCTGCCCGATCTGCACCCGCTCGTGGCGCAGACGCTGCTCAAACGTGGCTTTCGTGATGCCCAGTCTGCCCGCGCCTTTCTGGATCCCCTGGCCTATAGCCCCTGTCCGGCGGCTGAGCTGCCCGGATTGGGCAGCGCGGTCGAGCGGATCCTGTCAGGCATCCGGAGGGCAGAACCAATGTGCGTGTGGGGCGATTTTGATGTGGATGGCCAGACCTCCACCACCGTCCTGGTGCAAAGTCTGCAGGCTGTGGGTGCCCGGGTCAGCTACCACATCCCGCTGCGCCAAACCGAATCACACGGGGTTAACATCGAGAACCTGGCACGCGTCATTTCACAGGGTGCCCAACTGGTCATCACCTGTGACACTGGTATCAGCGCTGTGCGTGAGGTCGAATACGCGCGCTCACGCGGGGTCGAGATGATCATCACCGATCATCACGATCTACCCGCCGAACTGCCCCAGGCTGTCGCGCTGGTCAACCCCAAGCTGCTGCCTGCCGACCACGCCCTGGCCAGCCTGGCCGGGGTGGGTGTGGCTTACAAACTGGCGGAGGAGCTGCTGGCCCGCCTGCAGCCGAACGGCTTTTCAAGCCAAAACCTGCTCGACCTGACCGCCATGGGGCTGGTCGCGGATCTGGCAGTCCTGCGCGACGATGCGCGTTACCTGGTGCAGCGCGGTCTGCAGGAGCTGCGCAACACCCAACGGCTCGGGCTGCGCACGGTCATGGAGCTGGCTGAGCTCTCCGCCACCCATCTATCGGAGGAACATATCGGATTTGCACTGGGGCCACGTTTTAACGCTATCGGGCGGTTGGGCGATTCCAACCCGGTCGTCGAACTGCTGACCACCTCAGACCCGGTGCGTGCGCGGGTGCTGGCAGCCCAGTTGGAAGGTCTGAACGTCGAGCGTAAACTACGCTGCGATCAGGTGACGCAGGCTGCCGAAGCCCAACTGCAAGCCAACCCCGAATTGCTCACGCAGCCGATCATCATCCTGGCCCATCCGCAATGGCCGGGCGGCATCGTTGGGATTGTAGCCAGCCGGCTGGTCGAGCGCTACCGCAAACCTGTCATCCTGATGACAGCACCTGAAGGCCAGCTGGTGCGCGGTTCTGCCCGTTCGATCGAAGGTCTCAATATCACCGCCGCTATTACCGAACAAAAAGACCTGCTGAGCAACTTCGGCGGGCATCCCATGGCGGCCGGGCTGGCGCTCGAGCCGGAACACTTCAACGAATTTCGACGCCGAATGGCGCGCAGCGTGGAGAGGCTGCTGGCCGAAAACGGACAGGAGGAGGGCCGGCTGGAAATCGACGGCTGGCTCGGGCTAGCAGACGCCAATCTGGAATTAGCGGAACAGTTTGAGGGCCTGGCACCCTTTGGTCCAGGCAATCCACGCCTGACCCTGGCCAGCCACGCTCTCAGCCTCAAATCTTCCGTCAAAATGGGTAAAAACAAGGAACACCTGCGCCTGACGGTCAGCGACGAACAGGGCGTCAGTCAGCAGGTGCTATGGTGGGATGGCGGCGGTCAGGAATTACCCTCCGGCAAGTTTGACCTGGCCTATGCCCTGCGCGCCAGCGATTGGCGGGGTTCGCGCCAGGCCCAACTTGAGATGGTCGATTTCCGCGTGATCGAGGCCGCTCCGCTGCTGCTTGAATCGCGCCGCCTGGAAGTGCTCGACTACCGCAACCGGCCGGACGCTGATCTGCTCCTGAAGGCTGCCCTGGCAGACGGTCAGGCTATGTGTTGGGCCGAGGCCGCCGAGAAGAAACGCACCGGCGGGTTGTCCCGCCAGGAGCTGGCGCCCGCCCAAACGCTGGTCATCTGGAGCATTCCGGCCGGGCGCCAGGAACTGTTATCCGCATTGGAGATAGTGAAACCCGAAAAAGTGCTGGTCTTTGGGATCGACCCCGGGCTGGCAGAACCCCGCAGCCTGCTGGAACGGCTGGCTGGCCTGGTCAAATTCACCTTGAACCAGAAGGCTGGCAGCACAAGCCTGCTGGATCTGGCGGCTGCCACCGCCCATAAGCAAAGCAGTGTCCGGCTGGGGCTGGAGTGCCTGGCTAAGCAGGGCCACATCACTGTGACCCACCAGGCGGATGGACAGCTGCACATCTCCGCCAACGGTCAACCCGATGCGCTCGGAGCTGCGCACGCCGCAGCCGCCCTGGCGGCTGATCTGGAAGAAACCCGGGCCTACCGGGCATTTTTCAGCCTGCAGGCCAAAATCAACCTGGGCTGAATAAAACCCAAAAAGGATGTTTTTCAAACGTATGGAATTGATTCCCGAACATGGCGCTTGTTTTGTGTGCGGCAGCAGATCGGAAGAGCGTCGTGTAGGGAAAGAGTGTTCAGAGCCGTGGAG
>CAZLJB010000409.1:0-3915 GCA_964559195.1 uncultured Anaerolinea sp.
AGGCGCATAGGAAAACAAGCGCACAGTTGGGGTATATGGATCATAGGATGTGGCGGCGATCAGACCAACGAAGTTGTAATTCCAGCGTGTCAGCACTGTCGCAAAAACCGGGATGGTTGCTGCAGCCAGTAGATATCGGAAATTGCCAATCGACCGCGCATATAACAATATCAAACCTGCAATCACTGGTAATAAAGCCTGCCCAAACCAGAATGTTTGAGAATAAGGGGCAACCGTATCGAGCAGCTTGGTTTGAAGGGAAATCTGCTGGTCAAAGCTGTAATAATTGGTTACCGCCCAATCCCAAAAGCGCAGGTAGGTCAACAAAAGCGTGATACCACCGGCCAGGCGTGCCACATCATAGAAGGCTTCATCCTTTACCAGGCCAGGACGCATTACTCGGAAGACAAAGACGCTCATGATAAACAGTAATGAAATACCACCACTCATGGCCGAAAAGACAAACTGGGTGGGGGCACTCTGATTGAACCAGACACCACGACCATACAATACTGAGTAGGTGGCGCCCAGGGAAGCCTGGTGAAGCAGGGAAAGCGTCATACCGATGACGGCAAGAGCCGGGCCAGCCTTGTGCAACCAGACGGACAAAGTCTTGGCAAAATTAGCCAATGTTTTTAGAATGGGAAAGCGTTCCTGCCAGGGGTGTGACTGAAAATTGGGGTGTTCCGTCACAACCGGGATTAACTCCGCCAATAAAACAGTCAGGTATAGCACCACGCACATGGTGATTTCCCACAAAAGCGAGTGGGGCTGCCAGTACACAATCGGGTGCCAAAAGCGCAGGGGCTGTCCAAGATCCATCAACAGGACCATGCCAGCCGTGGAATAGCCCAGGAAACCAAGCAAAACTGCCAGTTTGCCAATCGATTCGAAGCGTCTAATTTGCAACAGGTAAATGATGGCTCCGAACACAAAGGCGCTGCCACCCAGAGCAATGGACGAAAGATCAATTGAGATCCACAAGCCCCAAGGAACCTGGTTTGACAATCCGGTTACCTGCAGGCCATCACGGAAGAGAAAGAATACACCAGTCAACCCAAAAAGGATCCCGATAATTAAAAGGGCAATCCAATAAGGGAAGATATCGATCGAACGCTTACCAAAATTCAGTTTGGGATAATGAATTGATATTTGCATGGCCTACCCCTTCTGGAAAGGGTTGTTTGTATGAGTATCGGGAGGTACATAATAAACGCTCGGCTCTGTGCTCAACTCGTCTTCACGCAAGCGCAAGACCGCCTTTGCTTCGGCCAGGACCTTTGAAACCGGGCTTTCCGGATCTGTCATATCGCCAAAAGCGCGGGCACCTGTCGGGCAGGCCATTACGCAGGCCGGAGTTGCAAGTGCATCAACCCCGGGCACCATGCCACGCGCCATGCCTGAATCAATCCTATGCGCACAGAAAGTACACTTCTCCACCACCCCGCGCGGACGATTTGGCACTTCCGCAAACCCAAAATTGGGTGACTTGGGACTGGTTTTGATGGGTTCCTTCCAGTTAAAAACGCGCGCATCGTAGGGGCAGGCTACCTGGCAATACCGGCACCCAATACAAAGGGTATAGTCCATCATTACGATGCCGTCTTTGCGCTTGTAAGTTGCCTTGACCGGACAAACATGGACACACGGGGCTTCTGCGCAATGCATGCAGGGCCTGGATAGGAAGTATTCCTTACTATTCTGCATTGTTTCAGTGGTCACAACATTATAGATCATGTCATCTGCCAGATTGTTTACAGCCTGGCAGGCATAGGTACAGTACTTACAACCGATACACTTATTAATATCGATTGACATGCCCCATTGGGGGCCCTGGGATGTTTCGCCAGCTGCGGGAGCTTCCCGGCTGGCGAGTGTTGCCGTGCTGATAAATTGGGTTAATGTTGCCGCCCCAGCCAGCGCCCCAATCACCTTGATAAGATCACGCCGGGAAGTAGTACCCTGCTGAGGGGCCGGCTGATTTTCACCAGTTTCATTCATAAAAAGCCTCCAAAAAATCGACGTTTGTGATGAAAGCCAGGCCTTATTTCACTTCAGAACCAGGATCTCTGCCAAACAAGGTCCAGGATCCAATTCCGCCCACCAGAAAACCAGCCAGAATCAGCGCCCAGGTAGGCAGGTGCACACCACCAGGATCGGTCGAAACTGGTGCTTCATCTGGTTCAGCCGCTTTTTGAACCACATCCATCGGGGTGGCCTTTGGTGTAATCTTAATCCCGGCGCTCACGATCCGGTTGGCTGAATGGATATCCGTGTGGCAGCTGCCACAAGTTTCTCCAGCCACTTTAAGACTGTGATTACCTTCCGCCCCCATGTGACAGTTAATGCAATTCAGACCTGCTGCGGCATGGGTGGAGCTTAACATGCTTTTCATCTGGTCTTTATGGCAGTTTTCACAAACAATCTTTGATCCAGGAGAGAGCACAGGGCCCTGGGAATGGGGTTCATGGCAAGTAATGCACTTTAACCCAACCTTCCCATGCTGACTCAGTTTCATTTGACCAGCCACATTGGTACCGGCAACTTCAGTATGGCAGACCAGGCAGGTTGTTTCTTCATCTTCAACCGTATATTTGATCTGTGGGTGAACACCCTCACCTTGTCCCAGCTTGTGACAAACCAGGCAGTTTACATTCCCGGCGGCATGCTTGCTGGTTGACCAGGGCGTGACGGCCTGATCATGGCAGTTCTTACAGGTTTCAGTAATATCCTGTTTTTTTTCTGAGGCAGCTGCGTTTTGAGTGGGGGCCGTCACCAAAAAGCAGAATACCAGAGAAATAACAACAAATGTGACAGCCGATAAAAATTGTTTACAAGTTCTATTCATCATTTTACATTCTCCCGAGGGATTAATGAGTTTGCCATATTCATCCTAATAAATATGGATATATTCGACTAGTGCATCCTGTCACAATTCACATGAACAAATGTAATGATAATAATTACAGCCAATATTAATGTCACTCTCTTAATCTCTTAATGTAGGACTTAGGTTATACTTTGTAAGTCCAAATAATCGTGTTACGGAGACCCAATGCCTACACACCTGTTACATGCGGTAAGAGCCGTTTACCGCGGAGGAAAAACTGATGAATGAAACTGCTGCCAATCCAATTTTCGTAGCATTGTTATTCATCCTGCGGTGCCTGGTCCCACTGGCGGTTCTCTTCGGGATATCATACTTGTTTCGCCGCTTAGGGTTGGTGGTGATTGATAGCCCGGAACCATCTGATGACTCAGACGATCGCGATGACAATCCCTCAGCAAAAAACGACAAGGAGTCATAACACATGACAACCCGCAACCTGCATCGCCTGCTCCGAATGCTCCAATCGGGTCAAAAAATAGGCTTCCTTGCAGCAGGCGTCCTTGTTCTGCTGCTTAGCCTGCTGTTGGTCACACCTGCCAGGGCGAATCAACCCACCCAGGAAACTGAAAAGTACTGCCTGTCCTGCCACGGTAATCCACAATTAAGTACAACCCTGCCGGACGGACAGACGTTGTCTCTGTATGTCTCTCAGGATGTCATCAGCCATTCAGTTCACAGCCCAAAGGGTATTGAATGCGAAGCCTGCCATACAAACATCACCATCTACCCTCACCCAAAGCTGACCTTCCAAACCAGACGTGAACTCTCCAGGTCGTATTACCTGGCCTGCCAAAATTGCCACCCTGGGAATTACCAGAAAACCCAGGATAGCATGCATGCCAAGGCGGCCGCGGGCGGCAATCTAAACGCAGCAATTTGTACAGATTGTCACGGTGCGCATGACGTCAAAAAACCGGATGAGCCACGCTCATCCATTTCAACAACCTGCAGTAAGTGCCACGCAGATATTGTCAACACGTATAAACAAAGTGTGCATGGCGCAGCCCTGACCCAGGATAACAACC
>CAZLJB010000410.1:0-1758 GCA_964559195.1 uncultured Anaerolinea sp.
CCGGAACGATTGAGGCCACCCTGGAAACCAATAAATACATGCTCGAACACGGGCGGGATAATTCACAGGAATCTGCAAAACTGGAAGGAGTGACTGTCATTCCGCCAGTCTTCATCCACCCAACTGCAAAGGTGGACGGTTCAGTCATTGGGCCGCACGTATCGATCAGCGCAGATTGCGAAGTCGACGGCTGTGTGATCCGCAACAGTATTCTGGATGATGGCGCAGCAGTCACCAATTCTGTGTTGGACGGCTCATTCATTGGCAGGCACGCCCGGGTGGATGGTCAGCCCAAAACAATTAATATCGGGGATAACTCCAGCGTCCAGCTTTAGTATCCTAAATTACCTTATTTCGAAGGAGAAATCATGCAAGTTTTGGATCCTAAAAAATATCTCTCCAAGCGGGTGGTCGGGCTAAAGCCATCCGGAATTCGTAAGTTTTTCGATATTGCCGCAACCATGAAGGAAGTGATCTCCCTGGGGATCGGTGAACCAGATTTTGTTACCCCAAAGCCAATTCTGGATGCAGGCGTACGCTCACTGCAAGCAGGTGAAACACATTACACATCCAATTCAGGCAAAATGGAACTACGCCAGGGTATCGCAGATAATCTGCAGCGCTTATATGGCGTTAAATACGATGCCGCCACCGAGATCATTGCCACTGTGGGCGTCTCAGAAGCTCTGTATTTGACCTTTGTAGCCCTGCTCGACCCTGGCGATGAGGTCATCATCCCAACTCCCTGCTTTGTGGCTTACCAGGCCGAGGTTTACCTGGCAGGTGGCATCCCGGTCGAAATTCCCAGCAAAATGGAAAATAACTTCCAGGTTGACCCGGATGAAGTACGGGCCGCCATCACACCGCGCACCAAGGCTATTTTCATCGGCTATCCCAGCAACCCCACCGGGGCTGTGGCGGAGCGGGAAACCTTGATGGAAATTGCTAAAATCGCCATCGAACATGATCTAATGGTGGTTTCTGACGAGATTTATGACCGCCTGGTATATGGTTTCAAGCATGTCTGCTTCCCGGCCCTGGGCGAAGAAATCAAGCAGCGCACCGTGCTGCTTGGTGGTTTCTCCAAGAGTCATGCCATGACCGGCTGGCGCATCGGTTTTGCTGCAGCACCACAGGAAATCATCCAGGGCCTGGTGCGAATCCACCAGTACACGATTATGTCCGCGCCAACAACTGCCCAGGATGCTGCAATCGCAGCACTGGGGGCTGATTCTTTTGTTGACGAGATGGTGACCGAATATGACCGGCGACGCAAGCTGATCGTCGCTGGGCTGAACAGGCTAGGATTGACAACCTTCGAACCGCGCGGGGCCTTCTATGCCTTTCCCAATATCAAAGCCTCTGGCATGGATAGTGAAACCTTTGCTGAAAAACTGCTGCATGAAGAACATGTGGCGGTCGTACCAGGGGATGCCTTTGGTGCCGGCGGTTCAGGGTTTGTGCGCTGTTCCTATGCCACATCATACGAAAAAATCGAGGAAGCCTTACGGCGCATGGAAAAGTTCATGCAGCGATATGGATAGCGTAGTAAAACATGATGTGTGTATTTTTATGGATTTGGGCGCCAAGAGATGGCGCCCAAATCCATAAACAGGGCAAAGAGGTGAGTATGGAAGTATTAGGAATTGACGTAGGTGGTTCGGGCATCAAGGGCGCACCTGTAAACACCAGTAGTGGAACCCTGACGGCTGACCGTTATCGTATCAAAACCCCAAAAGGCGCAGAACCGGAAGCCGT